>DYNT01000157.1 GCA_020720905.1 Micavibrio aeruginosavorus | reverse complement strand
AAGACATGCTGGCCACTGAGCTTCAAGAACTGGCTGATATGGATTTTGATCTTGAACTGACGGGATTTGATAGCAGCGAGCTTGATGCGTTTCTAGGTGATACTGTGGATGAAGATCAACAAGACGGAAACGAAGACGGAATCCAATACAAGGAGAAATTCTCAATCGTTATTGAATGCAACGACGAAAAAGATCAAACAAAAAAATATGACGAGTTTGTTGCGCTCGGTTATTCGTGCAGAGTTTTGGTTAATTGAGGATAAATAATGAGAATTAAAGTTAGAAACTCGTGTTCCGAGTTTAATAGTTACCGTGCTGCGCGGGTAAAAAGCCTATTCAACTGCGACAGTGGCGCAAATTTCAGCCTTGATGCCGATTTGCCCGTTGAAGATAAGGACTGGAAAATCGGGGTTATTGTTGGCCCTTCAGGGTCTGGCAAGACGTCAATCGGGCGCACAATCTGGCCGGACGTTGGAATCTACGACGGCGACGCGGGGTGGGACGTTGGTCAACCAATCATAGAATCCATTTCCCCTAGCGGGTCATTTGACGAAATTACGGGTGCGCTGTCCGCTGTCGGGCTTGGAAGCGTCCCGGCCTGGCTGCGCCCTTACCATGCCTTATCGAACGGTGAGAAATTCAGGGCTGGACTTGCGCGCATTATTGCCGAAGGCCGCGACCGCGTTATTATCGACGAATTCACAAGCGTTGTTGACCGCCAGATTGCCAAGATCGGCGCGGCGGCGTTCAGCAAGGCGTGGAAGCGTGGCGGCGGGCAAGCCGTTTTGCTGTCTTGCCATTACGACGTGTTGGACTGGATCGAGCCTGACTGGGTGTTCGACACGCGCACCGGCGAACTCCAACGGGGGTTACTTTGGCGGCGGCCAAAGTTTGAGCTTGAAATTCTCAAGACAGACGGCTCGTACTGGAGAATGTTTGAGCCACATCATTATTTGAAGTTGCAGCGCATGATCGCCGCGACGTATTACGTCGGGTTTGTTGATGGCGAGGCCGTTTGTCACATCGCAACGTCGCCACAGTTAAACCAAGACGCGATGCGGGCGAGCAGGCTTGTCGTCATGCCAGAATGGCAGGGGGCAGGCGTTGGAATGCGTTTCCTGAACGCCGTTTGCGCGATGCAGTTCGCTGAGGTTAATAAGCACCACGCCCGGACGAAAGCCGTTTATTTTCAGACGAGCCATCCGGGGCTATGCGCTGGGTTGCGTAGAGACAAACATTGGGTGCAGGTCTCGCAGATGATGGGCGGCGCAAACAAAGGCATGTGCGCGGCCTCAATCGCAAAATCAAGAAAGTGTACTCTCCGCTCGACTGGCTATGGCGGGCACCTTCGCGCTGTGCAGGGCTTCAAGATGACCCGGCCGAGAGCGGCGTTATGAATATCTTGATTGCGGGGCAAAAGTGGTTCGGCGCTGAAGTATTCAGGGCGCTGCGTAGCGCGGGCGGCGTAAATATCGAGGCTGTCTGCGCGCCGGTTGAAGGGCGGGACAGGCTCGCAGAACAGGCTCGCCTGTATGGGGTCGGTATTATTCCAGCGGGGACATTGCGGGACAGAACCATGCCCGACGGTATCGACCTGATCGTCGCGGCACATTCGCACGATTTCATCAGCGAAAAGACACGGCTTAGGGCTTCGTTCGGCGGAATAGGGTACCACCCAAGCCTGCTGCCGCTTCACAGAGGGCGCGATGCCGTGCGCTGGGCTATCCGTATGCGCGAGGCCGTTACTGGAGGAACCGTCTACAGGCTCTCAAACAAGCTCGACGGCGGCAATATATTGGCGCAGCGCCATGTATTTATCAGGCCGGATGACACCGCCGAAGAGCTTTGGCGGCGTGACCTCGCACCGCTCGGGATTGAATTGCTTTTCGAGGTTGTGAGCCGATTTGCGGAGCGTGGGTACCAGAACGGGACGGGGCAAGACGACACGCTCGCAACGTGGGAGCCGTCGATTGATAGGCCGCCTGTGTTCCGGCCAGACTTGATCATGCTCCCACCGCCGGGCAAGCCATGAACACCAGCCCACCAACGGCAAATGTTACCGACTGCGCACCCGCGCTTTACGCTTAAAAAGACGAGGTAGAACGTGGCCAAGCCAGATTTTGATTCTCTAAAGCCAAAGATCGTTTCCGCGTGGCGCACAGGTGCTTATTCACAGCGGGACATTGCAAAAAATTTTGGTGTTAGTGTTGGTCTTGTGGCGAAACTCACGAAGGGCGTTGAAAAAGACGCGGAGGACATCGTGAGCGCTGGAGTGGCGTTCCGTAGCGGCATGAGCGGCGCTGGTGAGCACATGGTGAGCGCCGTGAACAGCGCCATAGAAGAACGCATGAAGCATGTGATTTTTTTTAATAAAGCGGGATTGATTATTTCAAGCGCTGCGGTTAAGCGCGTGCAGTCCGGCGAAAACATGGCAATGGCAGACATGAGGCACGCATCTGAAATCGTCGCAAGGCAGCGCGACAGCTTGCTAGGGAAGGCCCCCGACGTGCAAATCAATCAGCAGTTTAACGCCGCCGACACCATCAAGGGCTTT
>DYNT01000156.1 GCA_020720905.1 Micavibrio aeruginosavorus | reverse complement strand
TATGTGGCTTGGCGGAGAAAAATTTTTCGGGTTTTCAAGCGGACGGACTATAACCAACAAAAAACAGAAAAACAAAAGGTATCATTTGAAATACGGATGAGAATAGGCTATCTCATCCCCTTGTCGGGGCGTAGCACAGTCTGGTAGCGCGTCTGGTTTGGGACCAGAAGGCCCCCGGTTCGAATCCGGGCGCCCCGACCATCTCCAAAAACCCAATTTTTATCCCCCTTTTCGGTGCCCTTTTCACTTCGAAAAAAGCCTTTAGAATCAACGAATCTCATCTTTTTAGAGGCCGTACGTCGAGCTGATGGCTACTGAGTGACGCTTTTCGAGTCTGTTTGAGAGCTTTAACCAACTAAGTCTATGAAATAGAACGATAGTTAACAAATCGAAGACCCTATGCATCCCATTGAAAACAAACGCTTTTCTGAATCATCTTTTTGCGGAAGCTAATTTTGGCGAGATTTGCACGTCCCTCTTGCTTTCAGCTTATTATTTTCGCCTTTTTCGGGTACAATCCCAAGCATGACCACCAAACAAAAAACATATCCCTTTGCCGCGCTCCTTCAAAAAGGGAAGGACGAAAAGGTCAACAATGCCGTCTTGGATGTTTTGCGAGATGGCAACACGCTCATGCGCAACACCCAGATTTTTAGAGCCTTGATTCAAAAACGCCCGCAAGTTGTCATTTCCTATGAAGCCGCCAAAGAAAAACTTTTGGCCGCATTGGATCGACGGCGCAGGGGGGGGCCCTATTTCCATCATCCAGTCTTAGCCGCCCATCCGTGGCTTGTGCCCTATATTCTGGCGGCGCGTGAGCCTGCTTCCTTAGTGTGGGGACAAAACGGCAAGCCTTATTATGTCGGTTTTGCCTGCAAGGGAACTCAAACCATCACGTATCCTGATCAAGATGGCATCGCACAACCCCTCAAAATACCACGCGATTTAATCATGGGATTCGTGAACGGCGAAAGATTTACGCCTATGATAAACATTGTTAGCACGTTTTTTATAAGCCAAGACGCGGCGCGTGAACTGCTTGGCCTAGATCCTGAACCGGAAACAAAACCGCCCCCCTCTGGCCCTACCTCACCCGCAGGCAGGTTGATTGAAACAAACTATACGCCGCCCACGCCCCCCGTTTCGCCAAAAGATGCAGCTGCGGTATATAAGGGCAACCAATCCCAGCAACTTAAACTGTTTTAGCTTTTCAAATAGCGCCCAGCGCGTTACAAGAACCTTTCGTTTTAAGCAGCCAAGGACATCCCATGCGCGCAGAAATACAATCAGCAATCACGGCGACGGAAAAGTCGCTGGCCTTGCTGAGGAGGCATCTTTGACTATGATCGTGCCGTCCTCCGCCTTGATGAATTAAACAACCTTTCCGAAGATCCCGCCCTGTGGGAAAACCCCACGCATGCGCAAGGCTTGATGAAAGAACGCACGAAGCTGGATCAAGCCGTGACAGACTATCGCTCTATCGAACAAGCCATGAAGGATAACACCGAGCTTCTGGCCATGGCCGAAGCCGAAGGCGATGCCGCCATGATCGCGGAGGCCGAGCGCGGCCTGCTAGACAATCAGAAAGTCGCTGCACAACGTGAGTTGGAAAGCCTGCTGTCAGGCGAAGCCGATGGCAATGATTGCTATCTTGAAGTCAACGCGGGCGCTGGCGGCACAGAGGCTCAAGACTGGGCAGAAATGCTGCTGCGCATGTATATGCGTTGGGCCGAGCAACATGGCTATAAAGTTTTCCTTTTGGATGAATCGCACGGCGAGGAAGCGGGAATCAAATCCGCCACCATCGAGATCAGCGGTCGCAACGCCTATGGCTGGCTGAAAACCGAATGCGGCGTGCATCGCCTTGTGCGCATCAGCCCTTATGACTCCAACGCCCGCCGCCATACCAGTTTTTCCAGCGTCTCTGTCACGCCCGTGATCGATGATACGATTCAAGTTGAGGTTTTAGACAAAGACCTGCGGGTCGATACCTTCCGCGCCTCTGGCGCGGGTGGGCAGCACATCAACAAAACGGACAGCGCGGTACGCTTCACGCATATCCCAACGGGCATTGTCGTCGCGTGCCAGCAAGAACGCTCTCAGCACAAGAACCGCGCCAAGGCGATGGAAATGCTACGCGCCAAAATCTATGAGATGGAGTTGAAAAAACGCGAAGATGCCGCCGCCGTGATCGAAGCGGGCAAAAGCGAGATTGGCTGGGGCCATCAGATCCGCTCTTACGTTCTGCAACCTTATCAAATGGTCAAGGACGCCCGCACCGGCGCAGAAACATCGCAAACACAAGACGTTCTCAACGGCGATATTGATCGCTTCCTGCAAGCTTCCTTGGCCGCTAAACTGCAAGGGCATGAGGAATAATACCAGCGGTTATGCCTGAATGACCTATCGATAAATAGCCCCCCTCATCGTCATCCCGCACGAAGCGACGCGTGAACGTCGCCCCTCCCTTTGTCATCCCGCACGAAGCGACGCGTGAGCGTCGCCCCTCCCTTCGTCATCCCGCACGAAGCGACGAGGGAGGCGGCACCCTTATGCCGCGATCA
>DYNT01000015.1 GCA_020720905.1 Micavibrio aeruginosavorus | reverse complement strand
AGGATCGAAAATGCGCGGGATGATTTCGGCGGGAATGCCTGATCCGGTATCTTGCACCTTAATCAAGACATAGCGCCCCGGCGGCATATCGTCCTGACCACGCAAAGCGTGGTCTTTTTGGATATGGTTGGCCGTTGTAATCGTCACCGCGCCGCCATCCACCATAGCATCACGCGCATTGACCACCAGATTAATCACAACTTGCTCTAACTGGCCTTGGTCAACCTTGACAAGGCCGATGTCACGCCCGTGGAACATATCAAGGCGTATCTGCGCGCCGATCAGGCGGCGCAAAAGCGCCGTTAGCTCGGACACCACATCAACAATGTTGATGACCTTGGGCTGCAACGTTTGTTGGCGCGAGAAAGCAAGCAACTGGCGCACAAGGTTGGCCGCACGGTTGCCGTTCTGCTTGATTTGCATAATATCGGTAAAGCTTTGATCGCCAGGCTTATGGCGCATAAGCAGCAAATCGCAAAAGCCGATCATCGCCGTCAGCAGATTGTTGAAATCATGCGCGACGCCGCCTGCCAGCTGCCCAATCGCCTGCATCTTTTGCGATTGAGCAAATTGGATTTCCATGCGTTTTTGCTCTGTCACATCGATGAAATAGAGCATCAACCCACCATCACCGCCACCGCCTTCACCTTCACTTGGCATCGCATCGCCAAAGCGTTTGGCAAAGACATGCACGATGATGTCGCGATCCGCTTGCAAAAGGACTTCAATCGGCTTGCTCATATCCGCGCCAGAGAGCACCTGCGCCAACGTATCAAGCGACTCCTTACGCGCAGACTTCGCAATCAACGCGGCAATCGGCTGGCTGATCGTGGTCTCGCGCTTGCGCCGCGCAATCGTCAAGAACGCCTGATTACATTCCATCACGATAAAATTGGCATCCAAAAGAAGAACACCAATCGGCGCTTGCGCAAACAGGCGCTGGAAGCGATATTCGGAAAGCGAGAGCGCCATTTGCCATTCGCGCTCTGGCGAGAGATCACGCACGACCGAGCGCGTGCGCAAAGCCTTGCCATCCTCTGACGGGACAACCGTTTGCGTTACGGCCACAGGGAAAAACGTCCCATCGCGGCGGCGCAAGATCACCTCGCCCCGCGTTTCGCCTTGTGCACCACCAGCCACGGCATACGCCGCCGCGCCATCGGGCGCGTCTTTCAAAATATCGTGAATGCGCACATCGCCCTTCACAAGATCATCGGGCGTGACTTGCAGCCAGTCGGCCAGCGTTTCGTTCACAAAGCGAAAACGGCCATGTTGATCCACCGAATAAATGCCAATCGGCGCATGCGCCATAAAATCGATCAGCTTATTTTGCTCATCCCGCATGGCGCGTTCCATGCGGCGGCTTTCGCTGATATCCTCAAAGCGCCAATGATAATAGCGGTTATGTCCGTCGATAGGCCTTGCCACAATGCGTCGCCATTCCACCATGCGCTGCCCGCGTATCACGGGAAGATCCGCAATAACCGATTGCCCTTTTTGCAAGGTTTCTTGAATCTGCTTAAACTTTTGACGGCTTTCTGGCGTAGCACCAAACCGCGCCGCAAGAGACTCCATCACAGAGTCCTTCCCCCAATCAAGCCACCCACGAAAGGCGCGGCTGGCCATCACAATGTCGCCCTTATGATCCGTGATCAATTGAGGAGTGAGCATGCTGTGAAAGGCCTCGCGCAGCAAAATCTCTTCTGCGGCATCATCGTGGGAGTGCTTAATCTGCCACCAAACAGCCGCCGACATCCCCAAAAGCGCGGTCGCCAAAAGCCCGCCGATAATCATGCCCGCAAGGTCTCCGGCAAAATAAGGAGCCAAAACAGCCACTAAACCCAGTACCGTCATCACGGCAAGGCCTTGGAACATACGGCGCAAACGCGCCAACTTCCCGCCCCCGCCGACAGGCAAGACCCGTGGCGTCAACCAACGCGACAGGGCACTTAACCCCTTATGAAAAAATACTTTTACCACGCCTCATCCTGTTGCTGGCAACACAAGAAAACTCATCACGTTTTTTGTTCAAGCGCCGACTCACCCCGATGAGTCGCTCACTTTCTTCTAAGTCATGCAACAATAAGGGTATGTAATAAGTTAACGAATGGAATTTTTGTTCGTTTAAGGCTGCCAAGCCTCAACGCCAGCAAAGAAATAAGGCTCCGTTTTTCCGTTGCAATGGCAGCGTGACAGATGCCTGCGAATCAGCAAGAATGCTTGTGTGCCACGCTTTTTGTCCGTTGTTGCTTCTATCTATTGAGTTTTTGCCTTATGTCACCTCGCCCCCTTGTTCGTTCATCGTCCCGTTATCGCCGCAGCAGCTCGTCATGGATGCCTGATCCTTTGCGCGAGGCCTTAATGCGCCTCCTTGCCCGAACAGAAGGAATCGTCATGATCCTTCTGGCTGTTCTCCTCGCCTTGATTATTGGCAGCTATCATCCTGAAGATTCTTCGCTCAACGCCGCCTCAACCGAGACTATTCACAATCTTTTAGGAACAACGGGAAGCTACCTTGCCGATTTTTTATGGCAAGCGTGGGGCATTTCATCTTTTTTGTTTTCAATTGTTTTGACCGCATGGGGATGGCGCATAGGGAAAGAACGCGGCCTTGATCTGCCTTGGGGACGGGCTTTGGCCGCCTTTTTATCCGTACTAGCCGCAGGAATCGCCATTGCCGCCCTTGCCCCTGAGGCTTCTTTGTGGACAACCCGCTTTTGGGGTGGCGCGCTGGGCAAGCTCATCGCAGGGGGACTCCTTAGTCTTCTGCCCAAGACAGGTGGCGGGATCATTGTGGCCGTCACGATGGGTTTATTGTCCTTAGGAACACTTTACATGGCCTGTGCGCTCACCTTTGGCGAGTGGCAAGATTTTGTCAGCCTCCTTCACAAAATAGTGCGCGATAGTACGGCTTTATTGGCTCAAAAAGTGGCAGCACTGTGGAGCCACCTGCGCCACCATGATCAAGAATGGCCCGATGACGACGAAGAACAAGACGTCGAAGAGGACGTGGCGGAAGAAGAGGAAGATGAGGTCGAGGAAGAAAAAAACTTAATCCGCCCCACGCAGCGCACCGTTAAAAAGCCCCTTATCAACAGACCCAAACCAACAGGACGGCAAGCCCGCCTACCTTTGCGTGCAGAGGGAGCCTATGACCTTCCTCCCTTAGACTTATTACAATGGCCAGAGACTTCCCGCAAAAGTGCTCTGGATCTGTCCGAAGAAGCCTTGGAAAAAAACGCCAGCTTGCTAGAATCCGTTCTTGCCGATTTTGGCGTGTATGGCAAAATCACCAAGGTCAGCCCTGGGCCTGTCGTCACGCTGTATGAGTTAGAACCCTCACCAGGAACACGCTCTTCACGCGTTATTTCCTTGGCCGACGATATCGCCCGCAACATGAGCGCCGTGTCCGTTCGCGTCGCCGTTGTGCAAGGCCGCAACGTCATCGGCATTGAGCTACCCAACAAAAAGCGCGAGATGGTCTTCCTGCGCGACCTTCTCAGCAGCGAAGCCTATACCGATCACAAGGGCGCCATTCCCTTGGTTCTGGGCAAAGACATCGCGGGCATGCCCATCATCACCGACATGATCCGCATGCCGCATTTGCTGATTGCCGGAACGACAGGGGCAGGTAAATCCGTTGCCATCAACACGATGATCCTGTCTCTCCTTTACAGGCTCCCCCCCGAAAAATGCCGCTTTATCATGATCGATCCCAAGATGTTGGAACTCTCGATCTATGAGGGCATTCCGCATCTACTCGCCCCCGTCGTCACGGAACCCAAAAAAGCCATCATGGCGCTGAAATGGACGGTGCGCGAGATGGAAGAGCGTTACCGCGCCATGTCCAAGCTGGGCGTGCGCAGCATTGATGGCTATAACATTCGCCTGCGTGAAGCCGCCAAGAACAAAGAAAGCCTGACACGTACCGTGCAAACAGGCTTTGACCGCGAAACGGGCAAGCCTATTTATGAAGAGCAACCGCTTGATCTGACCCCCCTGCCCTTTATCGTCGTGATCGTGGACGAAATGGCCGACCTTATGCTTGTCGCAGGCAAGGAGATTGAAGCCGCCGTCCAAAGACTGGCACAAATGGCGCGCGCGGCAGGCATTCATATCATGATGGCCACGCAAAGGCCTTCGGTGGATGTCATCACGGGCACGATCAAGGCCAACTTCCCCACACGCATCAGTTTCCAAGTCACCTCAAAAATCGATAGCCGCACCATTTTGGGCGAGCAGGGAGCCGAGCAGCTTTTAGGGCAAGGCGACATGCTTTACCGCGCCGATGGCGGACGCATCACACGCGTGCATGGCCCCTTTGTTTCGGACAAAGAGGTCGAAGAGGTCGTCTCGTTCCTGAAGGCACAAGGCGAGCCAGACTATTTGGACGAAGTCACCGAAGATGAAAGCGAAAGCGAGGCGGGCGACACAGGCTCATCCAATGATTCCGGCGATGAGATGTATGACAAAGCCGTTGATGCCGTCCTGCGCGCCCGCAAGGCGTCAATTAGCTATGTGCAGCGGCAGCTTTCTATCGGCTACAACCGCGCCGCAACCCTTATCGAACGCATGGAAGAAGACGGCATCATCAGCGAGGCCGGTCATGCCGGTAAACGCGAAATCTATGGACGCCAACCCGATGAAGAGTAGCTTTGGTCTATACCCCTTCCACTTCAAGCATAGGTTTTCTGGAACAAAAAAAAGGAAATGGGATGCCAGCCTACGCTGGCATGACGGTGTTTTTTGTGGAAAAGAATGGAATAAGAATGATTCAATTCATCGTTTTTTCCAGCACTTGACCACCACTCCCGTCTCGTCATGCCAGCGCCCTCGTCTCGCCGCTCTTGCGGCGGGCGAAGAGAGGGGGCTGGCATCCCATTTGGTTTCTTTACTGTTTGCCAACTCTTGAACTGGTTTGTGTATAGACTATAACAAAAGCTAACCTTTCTGCTCCTACGACTCCCGCCTCTTTCCTTTTTCTTCCCAAAGGAACACACCGACGATGATCATTCTTGCCGCTCTGGCTGCTCTCTGTCTCTTGGTTTATCTTGGCCTTGCGCTGTTTAAGCCGGAGCTGTTTCCATGACCTTTCTCTCCCTTCCCCTTGCATGGTGGGGGCAGTTAGCTCTTTTCTTCGCGATTCTGTTGATCGCGATGAAGCCGCTTGGCCTTTACATGGCGCGTGTATTTAGTGGTGAGCGCACTTTTCTGACACCCCTTATGCAGCCGCTTGAAAACGCGATCTATAAACTGGGTGGCATTGATCCCAAGGAAGAAATGGGCTGGAGCGCCTATGCAAAAAGCTTCCTGATTTTTTCTTTTGCCGAAGGCCTCTTTCTTTTCTTAGCGTTGCTAGAGCAAGGCTCCCCTTCTATCGATCCACACCTCGCGCTTAATCTGACCATTAGTTTTTTAACAGGAACCGATTGGCAAGCCGTTGCGCCTGAAATCAGCATAACGCCTATGACGCAAATGACGAGTCTCGCCGTCCATAATTTCCTTGCTGCGGCCACCAGTCTTGCCCTTGCCATTGCCCTAACACGCAGCCTTGCCCGATCGGACGCCCAAACGATCGGCAATCTTTGGGTCGATATAACACGCGGCGTCCTTTATATTCTTCTGCCCCTTTGCTTCCTCTTTTCACTCTTTCTCGTCTCACAAGGCGTTGTGCAGACATTCGGAGAAACCGTCTCCGTTACAGCGTTAGAGCCAGAAAACGCCGAGCATCTTGTGACAGGCCCCGTTGCCTCGCAAGTCGCCATTAAACAAATCGGCACAAATGGCGGCGGCTATTATAATGCTAATGCCGCCCATCCGTTTGAAAACCCAACGCCACTCAGCCACTTCACACAGCTTTTAGCCATGCTCCTTCTTCCCATCGCCTTGCTTTATGCGTTTGGAGTCATGATACACGATAAACGTCAGAGCTTTGCTATTCTTGCATCAACACTCCTCCTTCTCTTGCCTTTGGCCTTTTTGATAGCCGCCGCCGAACAAAGCGGCAATCCTTTGCTCAACGTCATGGGAGTTGATCAGACGCTTGGAAACTTGGAAGGCAAAGAGCTTCGCACAGGAACGACAGGCGCAAGCCTATGGACAACCATGACCACGGCAACGGCAACAGGATCTGTTGACTCCGCCCTCAATGCCTTCTTGCCAACCGCTACAGGTGTCGCCTTAGTCCTGATGCAACTGGGAGAGGTTCTTTTCGGTGGTGTTGGCTCTGGCCTTTATTCAATGCTCGTCTATGTTTTGCTCACCGTCTTTTTAGCGGGGCTTATGATTGGCCGAACACCAGAATATCTTGGCAAAACGGTGGGCGTTTTTGACATGAAGATGATTTCGCTCGTCATCCTTTTACCCGCCCTAACGACCCTTCTTGGGACAGCCTTATCTGTCACAACAGCAGCAGGACAAGCCGGCATGACAGGCTCTCAAGCGCAAGGGCTGACGCAAGCGCTCTATGCCTTTTCATCGGCCAGCAATAACAACGGCAGCGCCCTTAACGGCTTGAATGCGGCGTCACCTTTTTATACCCTACTTCTTTCATTGTGCATGATAGCAGGACGTCTTGGCATCGGCGTGGCCGTTCTAGCTTTGGCGGGTTCTCTCGCCCCTAAGAAAGCGACGCCCGTCACAAAACGCTTCCTTGACACGACGACGCCGCTTTTTATCGTTATGCTCAGCCTTTGCTTATTAATGGCCACCTTGCCTTATCTTCCCTCGCTGACACTGAGCGCAACGTATGAACATTTTCATCTGATGGCGGGGAACTAAGACCATGCGCCTACCACCCTTTGATCCCTCTCTTTTTCTGCGTAGTTTCAAAAGGCTTGATCCGCGTCACCAAATCAAGAATCCGGTTATGTTTGCCGTCTATTGCGGCGCTGTTTTGATAACGCTGGATGGCTTGGCTCAAATTTTAGGCCCAAGACACGAATCTTTGGCATGGGGGACAGCCCTTGCCCTGACCTTATGGCTTACTGTTTATGCTTCAGCTCTTGCGGAGCAGTATGCCGAGGATCAAGACCAAGCCCAAGCGCTGGCTTTAAAAAAAGCGCACGGCGATGACATTGCCAAAAAGATGTATCACGCGAATAATCGGCACGCCTTTATTGCTCTTTCCGCCTCACACCTTAAAAAAGGCGATCCTATCCTGATTGAAGCAGGCGACACAATTCCCGCCGATGGTGACATTATTGAAGGCATCGCCTCAATCGATGAAAGCGCGATCACAGGCGAAAGCGCGCCGGTGATCCGCGAATCTGGCGGCGACAACAGAGCCGTCATATGCGGCACACGCCTTTTATCCGATTGGATTGTTGTGCGCGTCACGTCTTTTCGGGGCGAGACACCGCTTGATAAAAGACTTGCCATGATGAAGAAAGCCAGACGACAGAAAACACCGAATGAATTGGCGCTCAGCCTCTTTTTGATTGCGACAACCCTTGGCCTTCTTGTGGCCTGCGCAACGCTCCGCCCCCTCTCCTCCTTCTTAATAGAGCAAGCAGCCCCTTCCCTTCCTATCAGCCTTTCCATGCTTGTCAGTTTATTCGTCTGCCTTGCCCCCACGACAATCGGTGGGTTGATGCCCGCCATCGGCCTTGCCGGATCAAGCCGCCTTTTACGCGCAGGCGTCATCGCAACCTCTGGCCATGCTGTTGAAACGGCAGGCGACATCACGCTTCTTCTTTTAGACAAAACAGGCACCATTACGTTAGGCAATCGGCAAGCCGTCGCTTTTTATGCGGCGGAGGGCATCGCACCGATCAAGCTTGTGAAGGCCTCTGTGTTGGCTTCTTTGGCTGATAAAACGCCTGAAGGACAAAGCATCATCGTTCTCGCGCAAACTCGTTATGGCGTGGAGCCAGCCCCCCCATCAGCGACAATGCTTTTCATTCCTTTTTCTGCCGATACGCGTGTCAGTGGCGTCACGCTTGATGGTCGCACCATTTTAAAAGGCGCCGATGATGCCATAAAAGAACGGATCGTACGCGAAGGCGGCAGGGTTCCAGCCTCCCTTGACACTCAGGTTGAAACGATTGCGCGACAAGGCGGCACGCCTTTAATGGTAGCAGAAAACGCCCAAGTCCTTGGCGTTATCCATCTTAAAGATGTCGTCAAAAAAGGAATTAAGGAACGCCTCGCCACTTTACGCATCATGGGGGTTCGCAGCCTTATGATCACAGGCGATAATCCCCTAACCGCTGCCGCCATCGCCGCCGAAGCAGGCGTGGACGATTTCATCGCACAGGCCATTCCAGAAACTAAACTACGCTTCATCACAGAAAAACAGAAAGAAGGCGAGGTTGTCGCCATGGTGGGCGATGGAGCCAATGACGCGCCAGCCTTGGCGGGGGCGGATATAGGCATTGCGATGGACAACGGATCACAAGAAGCCAAAGAAGCCGCCAACATGGTAGATATGGATTCTTCTCCATCAAAATTGGTTGATATCGTGCAAGTGGGGCGTCAACTTCTCATGACACGAGGTTCCTTGGCAACATTCAGCATAGCAGGCGATATAGGGAAATTTTTGATCCTCCTTCCCGCCGTTTTAATAAGCGCTCATCCGTCTTTGTCTCCTTTGAACTTTATGAATTTTTCTTCGCCACACTATACCATTCTCTCTGCCCTCCTTTTCAATGCCCTCATCATCGTCGCGCTGATCCCCGTTGCTATGCGCGGTGTTGCCTATCGCCCTGTGGGCGCTGGCAAGCTTTTGCGCCGGAACCTCCTTGTCTATGGCCTTGGCGGTATCGCCGCACCGTTTATCGGCATCAAGCTAATTGACATGGCCATCGCGCTCATCGTGAAAGGGCTTGCCCATGTTTAAAGCCTTGCGCGCCTCGCTTAGCCTCATCGCAGCCTTCACGTTGCTGCTGGGTCTTTTGTATCCCGCCGCCGTCTGGCTTATCGCACAAACGGCCTTCCCCCACCAAGCAAACGGTAGTCTGGTTTCCTATCAAGGCAAGATTATAGGTTCAGAACTGATCGGTCAGAATTTTACGAGCGAGCGTTATTTTTGGCCGCGCCCCTCAGCTTCAGGGGAACGCCCTTATGCTTTTTCTACGGCAGGCGCCAGCAACCAAGACCCCGCCAATCCTGCCTTGGTTGAACGCGTGCGGGGACGTATCGCCGTTCTCTCCAACGCGCATGAAACCCAAAGTGGCATGATCCCCGCCGATCTTGTCACGACCTCTGGCAGTGGGCTGGATCCGCATATCTCGCCCGCCGCCGCGCTCTATCAGGCGGGGCGCGTCGCCACGGCGCGGAGGCTTACACCTGAACGCGTTCACGCCCTTATCAAAGAACATACAGAAAACAAAACATTGGGGATCCTTGGCGAGCCGCGCGTGAATGTCCTCCGCATCAACCTCGCCCTTGATCGCCTTGGCGGAGGCCGCCCATGAATGATGACAATCGGCCAGACCCCGAAAACCTCCTTAAGAAAATTCAGCAAGAAGAGAAAAAAGACAAACGCGGGCGCTTAAAAATCTTTTTCGGAAGCTGCGCGGGCGTTGGCAAAACCTATAGCATGCTGTCCGCCGCCCATGAGCAAATGAAACAGGGCGTTGATGTCGTCATCGGCCTTGTGGAAACGCATGGCCGCCCGCAAACTGAAGAATTATTAAAAGGCATCCCCGTTCTTACACCACAAGCGCTGACTTATCGCGGCATCATCCTTTATGAATTCGATTTGGAAAAAGCCTTAGAGAGAAAACCAACGCTTATCATCGTTGATGAACTGGCGCATACCAACGCGCCTGGCTCACGCCACCCCAAACGATGGAACGACGTGATCGAGCTTTTGGATACGGGCATCAATGTCTTCACCACGCTGAACGTGCAACACATCGAAAGTCTGAGCGATATCGTCGCGGGCGCGACAGGTATATGGGTTAAGGAAACGCTTCCCGACTCCGTCTTTGATCTGGCCGACGATGTTGTTCTGGTCGATATTGATCCCGATGATCTTTTGATCCGTCTGCGAGAAGGGAACGTCTATGTCGCGCCAGGTGCCAACAAACGAGCGGCTGACAATTTCTTTAAGATCGATAACCTCAACAGCCTGCGTGAAATTGCCCTGCGCCGCATGGCCCAGCGTGTAGATGCCGAACGCAGCGCAACAACAACCGAGCCAACCCTTCACGCCAACGTATCGGAAAAATTGCTGGTCGTTATTGATGCCGACTATGACTCTGTCAAAATGATCCGCGCCACAAAACGCCTTGCCAGCGCGCTGAAGGCACCATGGACAGCGCTTTACATCGAAAGCGGCGACTATGCCTCGGCGTCCAATCGCGCGAAGCGCCGCGCGGCCGACCTTATGGAACGCATTATCGAAAGACTGGATGGCACGATGGTTTCTTTGCGCGGCGATGATGCCATCGAAGAAACGCTGGCTTATGCGCGCAGCCATGGCATCACCAAGATTATTGTGGGAAAAGACAGCACGTGGTCGCTACGCAATCTGTTTAAAAACCACGCGATTGATCGCTTGATCCGCAGCAGCGGCGCGATCGATGTCCTTATTGTCTCACGGCAAGAGTCCCCCATCACGCCAAAATCCACCGCCTCGCCTTTAACAAATTTTAAACCGCTTAATTACCTTATTGCTTTGATCATGGTTGTGGCCTTCACGTTTTTGGGCAATGGGCTACAAGATATTCTGATAACGACGGATCAAGCTCTCTTGTTTCTGTCCGGCATTGTTCTTGTGGCCACAAAGCTTGGGCTTGGCCCCGCCTTGTTTTATGCGTTGGTGTCGGCGTCTTCCTTGAACATCTTTTTTATGAACAACCTCCCCGCCCCCACTCATCATGATAGCTCAGCCATCATGACGTTTGTGGTCATGCTCATCACGGGCTATGCCATCGCAACGCAAGCCACACGTCTACGCAGTCAGGCTCATGCCGCACGCGATAAGGAAGAAAGGACGCAAGCCCTTTATCTTCTGACAAGGAAATTAGCTTCCACGCGAGGACGACTGCCTGTCGCCCAAGTTGTCGCGGATTATCTGAGCAAAACGCTTCATGTCAACGCGACGGTCTGGATGACCAACGCGCAAGGCCACCCCGCCATGCTACTAGGCGAATTGCCACAGGAAACCTATTATAATGATTTTGGCGCTCTGCAATGGTGCTTTGAAAACCTGAAGGGCGCGGGGCGCGGCACGTCCACCATGCCCAGCGCCGCAGGCTTTTATCTGCCGCTTGTCACAGGCGGGGAAACTTTGGGCGTTTTGGGACTTTTTCCTTATGACAAAGAGCGCCTTTTTACCCACGACATCCTCTTATCTTTAGAAACCATGGCGAGCCTTTTGGCCTCGGCGCTGCAACGCGTGCGCGCTGGTGAAATCGCCGCGCAAGCCATTGTCGAAAGCGAAAATAAAAAGCTGCGCGATTCCTTGATGACAAGTTTGAACCATAACGTGCGGGGGCCGCTTGAATCCATCGCGGGCAACGTCGCCAATCTTATGCAACCGCATGACACCATCGATCCCACGACCCTTCACGCAATTGCCACAACCCTTCATCAGGAAACGAAACACCTGACAAAAACGATGACGCATCTTTTGGACGCCAACAATCTGGAACACGGCGCGATTGAACCTCAACGCGTTCCGTCCTCTCTTCATGAACGCATTGATCAAGCCGCCGCCCGCCTGACAACGGGACTGGCAGGGCATCGGTTTGTTCAAAAGATTGAAGAAACTCTTCCCGATGTTTTGATTGATCCGGTTCTCATCGAACAATTGCTTATGAACCTTTTGGAAAACGCCGCGCAATTTTCACCCCCGCAAAGCACTATCTCTCTGACGGCGGGGCGGCAAGGCGCGGTGATGCTCGTCACCATCGAAGACGAGGGGATCGGCCTGCCCAAAGGCTTTGAAGATAAAATCTTCGATAAGTTCTGCTCCATCGCGCCAGAGGGGCAAGCCAAACGCACAGGTCTTGGCCTCACCATCGCTTCGGGAATCATCCATCTTCATGAGGGGCAATTGTGGGCGGAAAACCGCCTTGAGGGCGGCGCACGCTTTAGCTTTACTTTGCCATTGGCTTAAAAGAGCAATATTCCCATGAAATCAATCAATAAATAGTTCGCATCATCCTTGTCGTTTGCTTTTTGGCTGAAAAAGGCCTATGAAAGGCACTATGAAGAATAAGAAAAGAAAGATACTATACCAACGTGACAACATTTCCTGATTTAGGGTTAAGCGACGAACTGCTCAAGGCCATTGGCGACGTCGGCTACACCACCCCCACCCCCATCCAAGCACAAGCCATCCCCTATGTCCTGCAAATGCGTGACGTTTTAGGCTGCGCGCAAACGGGCACGGGCAAAACGGCCAGCTTTACGCTGCCGATGATTGAGATTCTGTCAACGGGACGGGCACGAGCACGCATGCCTCGTTCCCTGATCCTTGAGCCAACGCGAGAGCTGGCAACGCAAGTAGCCGAAAATTTTCGCATCTATGGCAAGTATCATCCTTCGCTGAGCATGGCTCTTTTGATCGGCGGCGAGAATATGGGGCCGCAGATTAAAGCGCTGGAGCGCGGCGTTGACGTGCTGATTGCCACGCCTGGACGTCTGATCGATTTGTTTGAGCGCGGCCAGATTATGCTGAACGACATCAAGATTTTTGTGATTGATGAAGCGGATCGCATGCTGGATATGGGCTTTATTCCCGATATCGAAAAGATTGTGGGACTGTTACCCTCTATGCGTCAAACGCTGTTTTTCTCGGCCACCATGCCGCCCGAAATCCGCAAGCTGGCCGACCGGTTCCTAAGCAATCCGAAAACCGTTACGGTTTCACCGCCTGCCAGCACGGGCGTGAACATCACGCATTCCATCGTCAATTTGCCAACCGCCAATGATTGGCATAAGCGCGAAGCGCTACGCACGCTGCTTCGCAATCACGCAGTGCAAAACGCCTTTATCTTTTGCAACCGCAAGCGCGATGTCGCCATCGTCCATAAATCGCTGCAAAAGCATGGCTTCAACGCGGGCGCTTTGCATGGCGATCTGGATCAAAGCACACGCACCGAAACGCTGGATTCGTTCAGAAGCGGCAACATCTCGCTTTTGGTATGCTCAGACGTTGCAGCGCGAGGCCTTGATATCGCGGCTGTCAGCCACGTCTTTAACTTTGACGTGCCATTCAACGCGGAAGATTACGTCCACCGCATTGGCCGCACAGGCCGCGCAGGCAAGGAAGGAACGGCCTTTACGCTTGTAACCCCTGATGAAGGCAAGCTTGTCGCCGCGATTGAAACGCTCATCAAAAAAGATATTGAACGCTCCACCCTTGATCTACCCCCCGTTCAAGAAGGCAGGTCTTTTGGCCGCGATAGAAAGCCCGCTTCATCAAGGGGCGGACGCGGTAGCAAACCCGCTTCGCGCCATCGCGCTGAAGAACGAGCACCTAACGCTACAGAAACAATCAACGTCAGCGCCGTCATCCCTGAACCCATCTATGAATCGCCGCGCATGCCTCCCCATCCAGCCCCGCAGCCGTATGGCCACACGACGGCCTCGGCGGCAGCGTTGGCACATAGTGGTGGCGGCAGCGATCATGGCCACGGCTTTGGCGAGCATATGCCCGCCTTCCTGCGCCGTCCGCGCACCGTGGAAAAACGCTCATCGTAAATTGAACGCCTTAATAAGGCAGTCCTCCGAACTCAGGTTAACACGCACAATAAAATCACCCGCCCCTTGCGGGAGGGCGATCTTTTATTTCAGACTAGAAACCTTGCCCAGCAAGGCATGAGCCAGCGCAGGCAGCGTATCATCGCGTGCGCCCATAACGATCAGGCGATCCCTCGCCATTGCTTCCAGAACCATCGCGGCGGCAGCGTCATCGCGTGAGGGATGATAAAAAGCTTGCCGCCCCTTTGCCGCCACGCCATCGGCCAAATCAAGACTTGTCACCGAGCGATCTACCGTTCCGCCCAGATAAAGCGGATCAACGATAAACAGATGATCGTGGGGTCGCAGACCTTGAGCAAAAGCCGTGACAAAAGCCTCCTTCATCAGCTTAAGCGGGCCATACCCATGCGGCTGGAAAAGGATCAACAGCCGCCCTTCGCATTGATGAAAAGCATCAAGACTTGCCGCTATTTTATCAGGATTATGAGCAAAATCATCATAAACCGTCACGCCGTGTGCAGACCCTATCTTTTCCATACGGCGCGTTATGCCTGAGAAAGATTCCAAAATCTTGACCGCACTTTCTAAAGAAACACCCAAAGACAGCGCCACCCCCACAGCAGCCAGCGCATTCGATACATTATGCCGCCCCACCACAGGAAGCCGCAAGCTTGCGCCCTGCCCCGTTGGCGTATGCGTGACATGAAAGCGCATGCCATCTTGCTCAAAAACAAGGTCACTGGCAAAAAGCGTTGCCGCCGGATCACGCAGGCTATAAGTCGTCATGGAAGGAGTCACGAAACGCACCGTCTCCTCATTATCCAGATTGATCACGACGTTTTGCGCCTTACCGACAAAGCGAGAGAACAAGCCGCGCAGCTCCTCCATCGTCTTATGATCCAGTGCCATGTTGTTCAAAACAGCCACCGTTGGATTGAACCCATCGATAGAGCCGTCGCTTTCATCCACTTCGCTAACGAACAAAGCAGGATCGCCCACCAGCGCGGAAGCAAGCGGCATCTCTGGCGTTATAAAGTTTTTCATCACCGCGCCATTCATCACAGTCGGATTGAACCCCGCCTGATGCAAAAGCCAACCGATCATCCCCGTGGTCGTCGATTTTCCACTGGTTCCGGCCACGGCCACACGCCTATGCGCTTCATTAAAAAGCTCAGCCAACAACGTCGCACGCCGCACAATGGGAACCCCTTGCGCTACGGCAGCGCGATAATCGGGAACGGTTTCTTCAACCGCCGTTGAAACGACAACACAGCTGACGGCTGGCGTGATGCCACTGCCATCTTGAGGATACAGGCGTATCCCCTGCTCTTCCAGAAAGGCAAAACGCTCTGGCGTGCGCCCTTGATCGCGCCCCCGATCAGAGCCACTGACGGCATAGCCACGCGCCTTCATGATCAACGCCAACGGCAGCATACCACTGCCGCCAATCGCGCAAAAAAAGATGGAAGAGAGAGGGGGAGAAGAACAGGTCATGTTTCAATTCTATACTATCCCCCCTCCACTTCAAGAGGTGGATTTATACCAACGGCCTTTTGAAACAACCGGCCAGCAACACAGGCTGCTGAATTTTCTGGAGGGAAAAGCTGTCCGGCAAGTGCAGGCGCACACAGAAACACAAACATTCCAAGGGACAAAAGAAAACGACGCATGAGGGGGGTGATTCCTTTATGATGAGGGGAAGACAATAGAGCAAGCGTGGGTTAACATTACCCCCCCAGTTAATTTTTCGTTAACGCGTCGTTTTTCCCCGATCATTTTGGAAACTTCGCCCA
>DYNT01000155.1 GCA_020720905.1 Micavibrio aeruginosavorus | reverse complement strand
GGGGCGGGGCTTAAGGCGCTCCGCTTGTTAAAGGGCGATAAGAAAAGGTGATGAGAACCGCGTTATCCTTGGCCTTATCGCTATTGGTGTAATAGCTTTCTTCGCGATAACGATAAGAGGCGTCCACATCCACGTCTTCCAAGGCGTGATAGACGAAGCCCGCTTTGCCGCTCATCTTGTTTTTTAAAGTTGAGGCGCTAAGGCCAGATTGTTGTGCGGTGGCATAGTCGCCGCTGACGACGAAGGAAAAGAGTTTGTTGAGCGCGTGTTTTTCCTGCGCGGAAAAGGATGTCAGCAACGATGACGTGCCGTTGCCATAGGGTTGTTGAGAGCGGCTGGACGTGAGCGTCAGCGAGTCTTGTTCTCCCTTAAACGTCAGCGAGGCAGAGTAAACCGAGCTCCATTCCCATGAGGGGCTGGCGATGCTGGCACGATCTTGCTTGGAGGCCTCCAATCCCGCCATCAAGCGCGTGACAAGGCGTGGTGTGAGCGTCATGGCAAAGCCGATTGTGGGGCCAAAACTGTCCACGGTTTCATCGGTGTTGTTTTGTGTTTGATAGCGCCGTGCGGTGGCGGACAGAAGGGCAGAGGTGTCGGCGCTTAAGGCGCGGTGCCATGTCGTGGCCGCCGAATAGATGTTATAGTTTGTATAAGACGCGCTGTCATAGCGTGAGGCTGAGACTGCGGCATTGACCGAGACTTGGTTCGTGGCGTCTATTTGCCATGATAGTTCTGGCGTCGTGCCATAGGCCCAATGGCGAACAGAAAGGGCATTCGTGCCAAAGCCTGTGATTTCACTCGTGCGCGTTGTGTCGTAATCGCCGCTCAGCCCCAGCATGGCTTCCCACTGCGCATTTCGTTTGCTGATCTTTGTTCGATTATGAAAATCGGTTGAATTAAAAGCAGCTTTATTAAATAGTGTTTGAGAGAGCGTGTTGCCTAGGCTTATGGCCGCTGTGGGAATCGTGCTTGAGGCATCCAACCGAACAGACGTGGTCGATCCGTAAAGCTCAATCGGGTCTTGCTTGAGCATCAGGGCGTTGCTTTCCCAGGAACCGCGTTGTGATAGCGATGGCTCAAGATCCCAGTTTCCCGCTTGCGCGCAGACGGGAAATTGAAATGCTATCAATAAAAACGTGGCCGCCGAACGCCACAAGGGAAGGGCCAAGGCCATGGATTAAAAAAGCCCAGCCGTTGGGACGACAATCACATCGCCGGATAACAGCGTGATGTCTTTATCCAAATTCTCCCCATCAACAACGTCATCATACGGAAAATCGATAAAAGTTTCTTTGCCCTCTACGGTGCGCAGGATTTTGATTTTGCCTTCGTCAGCAAAGGTCGTCAGGCCGCCCGCTTGGCTCAGGGCTTGCATCACGGTCATCTTGCGTCCCATGATAATTTCACCAGACTTGGCCACTTGTCCCATGACGTTGACGGTATGCCCCAGTGGCGCTTTGACGATGACCGAGACAGAGGCATCTGGCATGGCGGCTTTCAATTTTTCTTTGACCAGTTCTTGCGCTTCGGTGGGGGTCAGGTTGGCGAGAGTGATGGTTCCTGTCAGCGGGAAGGTGATTGTGCCATCGGGCAAAACCACGATTTCGCGATCCATGCCCTCTTCTTTCCAAACAGTGATTTGCAAGACATCGCCTGCGCGAATGGTGAAGGCGGCTTCTTCCGCTTGCGCGGGAAGGGGGGCTGCGGAAAAGATAAAGAAAGCGACCAGCCAAGAAAGAGTCAAACGCATCGTGTTCTCCCAATAAAATTTAAGGTAAAAAGCCTTCCCTGCAAAGGCTTCGAAGGTTACAAAAGGTAACGCAGAAAGTCAAGTGTTTTTTCCTTTTTTCAACACGTTAAAACTTTTTTCTCATGTGAAGGGGGCTGTGCGTTAGGATTATGCGACCCATGTTATGCGTGATTAAAAAAAGGGGGGGTATAGTCCGTCCGCTTGAAACCACGAAAAATTTTTCTCTGCCAAATGGCTTAAAATGGCTTAACAAGAGAGGGCAATACAAGAGCGGGTAATTTGAAGCGGGTAATTTGAGCCGTTTTATGTACCTGTTTTTTGGCTTCATTCCTAGATTCTTAGCCCCTTTCGGTCGGCTAATCTAGGTTAGACCCTACTTAAAATAGTTCAAGCATTGGCAAGCGGCAAAGAAACCAAATGGGATCCTTGCCCCCCTCTCTTCGCCCGCCGCAAGAGCGGCGGGACGAGGGTGCGGGGATGACAAGTATAGGATTGAAAACAAACGTAAATCCCGTCATGCCCGCGCAGGCGGGCATCCCATTTTCTTTTTGCTTCTGTTTCTCAAAAACCAACTCTTGAAGTGGAACGGGTATAAAAGAATTTCTAAAGTGAGCCGGTCGTGCCTTTTAATGGCTTGCCTCAAAGGGATTATCTCTATAAAAGGACAAAGCTCTTGATAAAATTGAAGCTGATAAAAGTGGTGTTGCCTAAAATAAAGGAATCCAATTTTTTGGCGAAAGAACTTTGTTTGAGGCGCAAGCAAAGAACGGGATTAAAGAGAGCCGTTAAACTTTCTTCTTGGTGTCGCGGGGTGGAGCAGCCCGGTAGCTCGTCAGGCTCATAACCTGAAGGTCGTCAGTTCAAATCTGGCCCCCGCAACCAAAGACCTGT
>DYNT01000014.1 GCA_020720905.1 Micavibrio aeruginosavorus | reverse complement strand
TGTGGAAAGTATGGGAGATGGCTTGCCGCGCTCCCTGCGGTCGCTCGCAATGACGAGGGGCGGCCAAGCGGGGCGCTTTACCCGCGCATGATGGTAGCAAGATCGCCCGCGACATCGCTGGCCCCCAAAGAAAGCCGCTCTTCCAGCATTTTTTGAACCAGCGCGCGCAAAGCGTCCTTGTCGCCCTTGTCACGCAAGGCGCGGCCTTCTTGCACGCTGGCAATAAAAGAGTCTTTGTCAGCATAAAGCCACGCTTCATTTTCCAGCCGAGCAAACCACGCCTGCACATAAGCGGGGTTACGCCACGCGACAATAAAGAAAAGCCGCTTCATGTGCGAGAGCGCAGCCGATGCTACAACGCAAGGCCCCTCTTGCCACGCCTCCAACGCTTGTTGCGCGCGCTGCGCCAAAGCGTCAAAGGCGGTGTTTTCCTCTGCCGCCCCGCCTCCCCGACTGATGCGATTATACGCCGCAACAAGCTTGCCAAGCCGCCTTTGCAGCACGGGGCCTTGATGCTTTGTTTCAAGCCGCGCTGTGTCTTGACGGATAAAGCGGGCTTCTTCAGAAATGCGGCGCACGGCCTCGCCGTCTTCCTTATCTTCTTCCAGCATCTCTTCTTGTTCATCAAGCCGCGCCTTAAGAAGCGTGACCTCTGGCCCCACCACGGGGCCAAGCGCTGCCGCCAAGTCACCCCAATCTTCACGGGCGCGGGACAAAAGCGCCTTGGTAAAGGCATAGCCATCCTTGCCGTCATATGATATTTGGGCGGCTTGCGGCGCGTAAAATTGCTTGGCTGGAAGCGCCGCCATGCCGCTTGAGGGCAACGACACCGAAGCGACCAGCACGCCGCCACCATTCATCTGCCAATCAAAAAGGATCGTGTCGCCAAGACGGATCACCGTGCTCGCAGGCAAATCCGCGCCTTCAATCCGCAACGCGCCAACGCATAAATTAAGCTCTGCGCGGTCGGGGTATTCGATTTGGAAAACCTCAAAACTTAAAAGCCCATCGCCTCTGGCCTTCAGCGTTGTGCCGCTTTTAAGGACAAGCTGCCCCGACGCGGGAAGCGCGTCGCCCTTGCTGACAAGCACAAGGAAGCTGTTGTCCTCAGCCTCTGCCGACTGGCGCACCTTAACGCCAAGCGTGTGCGTGGCGGGCACGCCCGCAGGCGCGGCCACAAGGCGCGTTATTTTCAGCCGCTCGGCATGATCTTCGATCTGTGCGCCGCCTTCATCCATAACATGCACATCAAAGATATTATCGCCCACCCTTTGCAAAGGAGCCGCAACCGTAAGGCCGGAAGAAAGCGGCAGCATGCCGGAATCCCACCCTTCTGTTATTAGACGGATGCGCCGCGCTCCCTTATCGTGCGCACAATGGATGGTGATAAACGCCTTATCATCAGGCGTTCGCGCCTCATAATCAAAAGAAATGTCAGGATCCTCCTGCGCGACGGCGTGCGCTTCCGTTTCTTTAGGCGCACTGTCGCCCCATGGCCGCGCTTCCTGCCCTTCTGGAAAGGAGCGGCTTTCGCAATAATACGCAGCGCCTTCGGCCACAGCCGTCATGGGGTCTGTCTTCAAATCTGCCATGATGCCCAGCGTCTCGGTGACCTGCCGCCGAATATAAGGGATGCGGCTGGGGCCGCCGACGAACACGATGCGATCAATTTGAGCGGCCTCAACGTCGTTATCCGCAAGGAGCTGCTGGAGCATCTCTATCGTCTGCTGAACCGGCTTAAAAAGGATGGCTTCAAACTGCGCACGCGTGATGGGCGCATCCAAGAAAATCTCGGCCTCGCTTTGATCCATCAAGCGCACCTCGTCATCCGAGGCGAAAACGGACGCTTCCTCTAACTGTGAGAGATCAATTTTGGCGCGCTCTGCCGCAAGCTGGGCGATTTGCGCCAAGCGCCGATAGGCAGGATCACGCAAGAAATTATCGGGCAAATCAAAGTTCGCCAAAAGCCACGGGCGCACAATGTCATGCACGATCATGCGATCAAAATCACGACCGCCCAACATGTTTACGCCTTGCTGCGCGATGAGGTTCAGTTGCCCTTGCGCCGATTCCACCAAAGCCACATCAAACGTCCCGCCACCCAAATCATAAACCAAAAAGAGTCCCGATCGCTTGGCGTCAAGCATCGAGGCCATGGCCGCCGCGACAGGTTCTTGGATTAAATCCACATGCTCCAGCCCCGCCATTTTGGCGGCGCGGAGCGTGGCTTCGGACTGCATTTGATTAAACGAGGCCGGAACGGCGATGACAACGCCATCAAACGTCTCCTCGCCCAGTTCTGTGCTGGCTTGCCCGATTAATTGGCTAATAATTTCGGCGGAGCATTCCTCTGGCGTCAGCGTTTGTCCCGCAACCGTCATCGGCGTGGCGGTTCCCATCAGACGCTTATACCCCGCCGCAACGTTTTCGGGCGACAACATCGCTTGATCATAAGCGCGGCGGCCATAAAGGCGATGTCCACGCTTATCGATATAAATAACAGACGGCAGCGCATCTCCGCCATCAGCAGGGCGGAAAAGCTGCGCCGCGCCATCGGATACGCCCGCAATGACACTGTTAGACGTGCCAAGATCAATGCCAAGATACATGCTCTGACTATAGCCCCTAAGAAATTAAAAAAGCTTTGTCTTTTGGTTACGAAGAGGTAAAGCAATCTCTTATAGTTAATGCAAGCCCATGAAAACAATAAACCGTCATTAATTCCCCGAACCGAAAACCAGCCTTGCGGTTTCGACATCTTTTTGGATTTGCGTCTGGAGCGCGGCAAAACTGTCAAACGTCATTTCAGGACGCAAAAAGTGATGAAGCTCAACCTCCCACACTTGGCCATAAATATCCTTGTTAAAATCAAATAAGTGCACCTCTAGCTGTTCTGGTGCTGCACCAAAGGTTGGCCGCGCCCCAAAATTCGCAACGCCGCAAAACGTCTTGCCGCTGCCCGCAAGCGCACGCGCCTTGATGGCATAAACGCCAGGAAAGGGATGAACCAGCGCCCCAAGGTCTATATTCGCCGTAGGAAAGCCCAGCGTCCGTCCACGCCGCGCCCCTTCTTGAACAACGCCGCTCAACGCAAACGGCCTTCCCAAAAGCTTGGCGGCAGAGGCCACATCGCCCTTGCGCACCGCAGCGCGAAGGCGCGAGGACGAAATAATCTCCCCCCCCGCATCACGCTCTGGCGGCACACTGGTCACACCGATACCTTGCGGCTCCAGCGTTTGGCGAAGGGTGCGCTCATCGCCACCGCGCTCCTGCCCAAAGACAAAGTCAAAGCCCACGACAACGTGCGCCGCGCAGCACGCACGCACCAACACCTCTTGAACAAACGCGACGGGCGTCAGCGCGGCAAAAGCAGGCGTAAAGGGAAGGGTGGCCACGTCGTCCGCGCCCGCATCTAACAGCAAGCGCCGCTTGGCCTCTGGCTGGGTCAAGAGAAAGGGGCGGTCGTCTTTTTGAAAAAAAGCATGGGGGTGCGGCTCAAACGTCAAGGCATGAACGGGCAGGGCAAGACGCTGTCCTTCGCGCACAGCAGCTTCAGTAACTGTTTGATGGCCCAGATGAACTCCATCGAAGTTCCCAAGAGCCCACACGCCACCCGTCACAATCGGCAAGTTTGTCACGGCATCTATGATGGTGTTTTTTTCTTCAGTCATTCTCCCGCAACTTCGTTTTCTTTTTTCTGCCACCCGCGCTCGCCCTGTTGCCAATAGGTCAGGGCGTGGCCTTGGCCTTTGTACAACGCCCACCGGCTTCGCGCCGCCACAACGGCGACCTCTTCTTGCCCATCAAAAACATCGCAAACCAGATCAAAGCCCTCACTGGACGGCAGAGCCGTGGCGCTCACAACAAACAAAACGGTGGCTGCATTCGGATTTTCGTCACCCGCCGTGAGCCAAAGAGGCTGATCGGCCGCATGGCCATCCTTGGCCGAGCCATGGGGCAAAAAGCCGTCCGCGCGATAGGTCCACAAATGCGAAGAAAGAGCCTCAACCTGCGCGTCATCCGGCAGACGGATCACCGCGCGCCAACCCCGCGCCAGCGTTTTTTCCAAAAGGTCGGGGAGCGCTTGTTCAACCGTTTGGCGCGTGAGATGATAAAAACGGACTTCGGTCATGTCTCGCTGGTTTCTGTCACAAAGCGATCCAAAAGACGCACGCCAAACCCACTCGCGCCCGCAGGACAAAGGGACGCTCCCTTCTTTTGCCATGCCATGCCTGCAATATCTAGGTGCGCCCACGGCGTGCCCTTGTTCACAAAACGCTTTAAAAAATGCGCGGCGGTGCAGCTGCCCGCCAAGGGCGCGTCACTGATGTTCTGACTATCCGCAATGGGCGAGTTCAGCATTTTATCAAAACTGTCATGCAAGGGCATCCGCCAAAGAAGCTCACCCGTTTCAACGCCCGCAGCCAACAACTGCAACGCCATCGCATCATCGTTTGAGAAAAGCCCCGCATAACTCTCGCCAAGCGCCACCTTAATCGCGCCCGTCAGCGTCGCCAAATCGATGAGGACACGCGGCTTGTACTGATGCTGCGCGTACCAAAGGGCATCGGCCAAAACAAGGCGGCCTTCCGCATCCGTGTTGAGAACCTCAATGGTTTGCCCCGATGCGCTTTTGACAACATCCCCCGGACGCATCGCATGGCCAGACGGCATATTTTCAACAAGTCCGACAACGCCGACCACGTTCGCCTTGGCCTTACGCAGAGCAAAAGCTTTCATCGTGCCGATAACCGCCGCCGCGCCCGCCATGTCATATTTCATCGCGCCCATGCCCGCGCCTGGTTTAAGCGAAAGCCCGCCCGTATCAAACGTCACGCCCTTGCCCACAAAGGCAAGGGGGCGCTTATCCTTGGCCGCGCCATCGCCCTTCCAACTCATGGCGACAAGAAACGGCGGCTTTTCGCTGCCCTGCGCGACGCCCAACAGAGCCCCCATGCCCAGCTTTTCCATCTGCGCTTTATCAAGAACCACGACCTCAACGCCCAGCTCTTTCAACGCCACAGCGGCCTGCATCATAGCGGCGGGATCCAGCGCGTTGGCAGGTTCAGACACAAGATCCCGCGCCAGCGTTACGCCCGCCACAATTTTCATTTTTTCAGCTAAACGCCTCTTGGCCTCCGCTTCATTCTTCACGACAAGCGTCAGCGTTTTAAGTTTTGCGGCATGGTCTTTCTTTTTCGTATGATACTTATCGAAGTGATAGGCGCGAAGCTGCGCGCCAAACCCGATGTGCGCCGCTATCTCTTCCTCGCTGACCCCCGCGCCCTTCATCGCATCAATCAGAAAAACGCCAACGCCGTCGCCCACCTTTTCCTTAACCAGCGCGGCATAGGCTTCGCCACCCGCTTTTTCATAAGCCAGCGCGGACGCCTTACTTGGCTCTCCCGCCCCGACCAACACAATAAGGGCGGGGCCGCCCTTAACGGGAGAGAGAAGGGTGAGCGTTTGCCCCGCCTCGCCCTTGAAGGCGGAAAAGGTTTTCAAGGCGCGTTTGATCGCGCCGCCCGTTTTTTGATCCAGCAAAAGCCCTTGCGCGCCAACTTTGCCGCCAAGGCCAACCAACACCGCCACCGCGCTGTTTTTGAAAGAAGCCGTCTTGGCGCATGTCATTTTAAGCATAGGGCTCTCCTTAAAAGGGGTCTGATGATGCTGCGCCAACAGGATAGAGGGACTTTTTTATTTTAGGCAAGCCCCTTTCGCGTGATTTTCTGTAAAAAGAGGGGTAAAAGACAGTTTCCTTATTTCTAGAAAGTCGGCAAGCCATGCGTATTCTTTTTTTGGGCGATGTCATGGGGCGGTCGGGGCGCGACGCTATCGCGACCCATATGACCACGCTTAAGGCAAAGCTAAAGCCCGATGTGATTATCATCAATGCCGAGAACGCGGCGGCGGGCCATGGCGTCACGCTTAAAATCGCACAAGACTTTTTTGCCCTTGGCGCAACATGCCTGACGACGGGCAATCACGCCTTTAATCAAAAAGAGGTTTTTCTTTCCCTGACGCAAGAGCCTCGGCTTTTACGCCCCTTGAACTATCCTGAAGGCACAGTGGGCAAGGGCGTCTATGTTCACACGCTTCCCGATGGCCGCAAGATCGCCATCGCCAACATCATGGGGCATTTGCATATGACGCCAACGCTGGACGATCCTTTTATCGCTGCTGAAAAAGTGGCGGCGCAGTATCGCCTTGGCCATCAGGTGCAGGCGCTATTTGTTGACTTTCACGCCGAAGCGTCATCAGAGAAAATGGCGATGGGGCATTTCTTGGATGGCCGCGCCTCTGCCGTGATCGGCACGCATACGCATATCCCGACGGCGGACGAACACCTTCTGCCCAACGGGACAGCCTATCAAACCGATGCGGGCATGTGCGGCGATTTCAACAGCGTGATCGGCATGAAAAAAGAAGCCGCCCTGTGGCGCTTTACGCGTAAAACCCCAGGCGAGCGCCTGACCCCCGCCGAGGGCGAGGCCACGCTATGCGGCTGCTTTATCGAAACCGATGACGCGACAGGGCTGGCCAAAAGCATCACCGCCCTACAGGTGAGGCCCGGTTGACGCCAACAACCTCATGCTTTTTTAACTCTGTCAACAAAAACATGTGGTTAGGGCTCTTGGGGCGCTTGAAACTATTGCGGTGTTGCTGTTTTAATCTTACTTTCATCTTATTGTATTATGCTCTGATCGTAATAAACAAAATATTTTCTTTTTTAAGGGGGCGCTATTATGAGCAAATTATTTCAAGAAACAAAAAACGAGACAGCATCAAGTCTGCCGCAAATGTCGCTTCATGACGCTTATGTTGGCTCTCTCCAACAAAAAAGGGGGGTTGCAAACGATCATTTAAAAAAAGTGATAGCCCTTTATGACGCCTGTCAAAAAAATCAGCCTTCTGAATATCTTGTCACGCCAACATCCGCAAAAGAAGGCCTGCAACAAAAGGCAGCTCTTGATGCTTTTATAAATGGTGTTGGAGCTCTTATGATAGAAAAGGGCATTGACCGCGCAAAGGATCCTGATGGTTTTTCCTCCGTCGTGCGCACCGCGTACCGCGCCATGATCGAAACCCATGGCGTTGAGCGCATTACGCCAGCAGAGCGCGGCGGCATGGCCAGATATGATAAGTGGTTTAAAAGCTACGCTCGCGCCTTTCCCATTCGCGGCGAACGCGAGACCAAAGAAGACATGAAAGCCCTGCTTTCAGAGCCAATGACCAAAGAAGGGTACGGGGAAATCGCCATTGGATTTCATGATCCCTTAATGGGAACATATATTGGCGGTGTTCAGGCGCTTGTGGTGGCGAAGGCTTCTGCCGGCATGTTTATTTATGCCTTTATTGATCCCGCCTATCAAGGAATGGGGTTTGGCAGCACGCTGGTGGAAACAACAAAGAAGGTCGTGGCCAGCGCTGCGGCACACTATAACCCAACAGACACGCGCCCCCCTGCTGTTTTTCTTGAAAAAAACAGACTATCAACCATGCCCTTGGAAAACATTTTACTTGATAGCGCAGGGATAGCTGTTCTTCGCATGCCCCATATAGGCGACGCCTTGGGCAAAGGCGCTATATCTCAATCACAGCGCGATAAAGTTTGGGGAAGCCTTGGCGCTCAAGAAATCAAAAATGCAGGATACATACAGCCAAGCCTTGATGGCGTTACGAAAATCGAAGATCCCCATCAACGCGCCTTGGCTATAAAATACCTACAAGAAGCCCCCTCGTTAAGCGAGGCTGAAAAAAAACAAGCCGTACAGCTTATCGGCACCGCCCTTGATGGAAAGGCGGAACACTGCCCCTTGTCTCTTTGTGTTTTTAGCCAAGCCAAAGAGATAGAGGCAAAACAAACCATACAATTTTTATCTGCCTTTTATAAAACAAGCTGCCTTGACACAAATGAACAAGGACTCAAAGACGACATTTTTTCTCAAGCAACACTGGGGCGTCTCGCACAACAAACAGACGCTAACGGTAAGCTATCGCTTACTGCTATTAAGCCCTATGGCGGCTCCCTTGACGTCAAAACATTTAGAGAAGCAGAAAATGTAACGCGCGCCCTTTTGAAGGTTGTTCCTTTAGAAGCCGTTCAACATGCGGCAAGAAATGCCAAAAAAGGCTTGGAAGAGACGCCCTATAGCACATGGTTGAAAAAGTATGAGACACAAATCAAAGTTGAACTGGCACGTCAGGCACAACCAACCGCAACAGGCCCGACACGACCAACCGCGCCCCAACGCGTTGGTGCGCCCACCTCTGTTTTGACAAAAGGCTAGAAAACTTCGCCCAAATTAGCTTCCGCAAAAAGATGATTCGGAAAAGTGTTTGTTTTCAATGAGATACTTGTGGTCATCGATTTGTTAACTATCGTTCTATTTCATAGACTTATATGGTTAAAGCTCTCAAACAGACTCGAAAAGCGTCTCCTAGTAGCCATGAATCGCACCACAGAGGCCTTTTTTGGTCAGATTCGTTGATTCTATTGGGTTTTTTCTTCACCAGAAACAGGGGGGTTAGACCCCCTTTATTCCGACGACCCACGACGTGGTTTGGCGATGTCGTTCGTGTTCTGGTTCATGGATTCGAAGAAGTCTGCATTCGTTTTGCTGTACTTCAACTTATCCAAAAGGAACTCCATCGCATCGGTTGTGCCCATGGGCATCAGCACACGGCGAAGCACCCACATCTTGGACATGGTGGCCTTATCCACCAGCAGCTCTTCCTTGCGCGTTCCCGACTTGGTGATGTCGATAGCGGGGAAGGAACGGCGATCCGACAGCTTACGATCCAAAATGATTTCCGAGTTACCGGTTCCCTTGAACTCTTCAAAAATAACCTCATCCATGCGACTGCCCGTATCGATCAGCGCAGTGGCGATAATGGTCAGTGACCCGCCACCTTCGATATTGCGCGCCGCGCCAAAGAAGCGCTTAGGCCGCTGCAGGGCATTGGCGTCCACACCGCCGGTCAACACCTTGCCAGACGAAGGCACAACGGTGTTGTACGCGCGGGCAAGGCGCGTGATACTGTCCAAAAGAATGACAACATCGCGCTTATGTTCCACAAGGCGCTTAGCCTTTTCGATCACCATTTCGGCAACCTGAACGTGGCGCGTGGCAGGTTCGTCAAACGTTGAGCTAATCACCTCGCCCTGAACCGAGCGAGCCATGTCCGTGACTTCCTCTGGACGCTCATCGATCAGCAGCACGATTAAATAAACATCGGGGTTGTTCTTGGTAATCGCGTGCGCGATGTTTTGCAGCATCACGGTTTTACCGGTGCGCGGCGGCGCGACGATCAGGGCGCGTTGCCCGCGACCCAACGGCGAGATTAAATCGATCACGCGCGTCGTGTATTCCTTTTTCGTCGGGTCTTGCATATCCAAAAGCAAACGACGATCAGGATAAAGCGGCGTCAGGTTGTCAAAGCCGATGCGATGGCGCGTTTTGTCGGGCTCTTCAAAATTGATGTTATTGACTTTAAGCAAAGCGAAGTAACGCTCGCCTTCTTTGGGAGAGCGGATTTCGCCCTCAACCGTGTCGCCCGTGCGAAGGCTGAATTTACGCACCTGACTGGGCGAGACATAGATGTCGTCAGGCCCCGCTAAATAGTTGGATTCCGGTGAGCGCAAAAAACCAAAGCCGTCAGGCAGCACTTCCAGTACACCTTCGCCATAGATGGCGTTACCTTTTTCAGCCTCGGCCTTTAAAATGGCAAACATCATTTCTTGTTTGCGCATCGCGGCGGCGTTTTCAATTTCATTTTCTTCCGCAAAAGCAAGAAGCTCGGCGGGGGTTTTGGCTTTAAGTTCGCGTAAATTCATGGTGTCCTTGTGGGCTTTAGAAAAGCGTGTTGTGGATGATCTCTCGTGTTCCGTGAGAAGGAAGGGCCAAAAGGCTTTCGTGATGAAACAGGCTTTTTTTCTGCTTATGGCAGACTATCTTTTCGCGCTGTTGTGGGGAAGCCGAAAGAGATAGGGATCACTGTTTCCAGAAAAAATATCGCTCCGACACATTCTTCCTTAGTCTTTCTTGTCTATAATGTCAAAAAAAATCTATGGTTAATGCTTTCTTTTCACGCCTTTTCCATGTTTTTCACGATACGTGCGGCCAGCCCTTCTATAAAACGGGGCTCTATCCCCACCGTGGGGACAACGCCGATGAAAGGCGCGCCAGCATCACGGCCTAGCGCCGCGTAATCTTGTGCCAGCTCAACCAAGGTTTCAACATGCTCACAAACAAAAGAGATGGGGACAAGAACAAGGGGTCGCTTTTCCTGCGCTGCCGCTACCAGAGCCGTTTTCGTTGCAGGCTCTAACCACGCGCCACGCCCTACGCGGCTTTGATAGGCCAAGACAGCGTCTTGCGTTTTTTCTTTTTCCATAAGGGCACAGATCGCCGCAACCGTTTCTTCGCATTGCCGCAGATAAGGATCGCCTGCAGCTACGATGGAAAGGGGCAACCCATGCGCTGTAAAAATAATCTTAGGCTTTCCGTGTTGCTTCGCTTCTGTGTAAACCGCGTCTGTGTTCCGCGCCATCGTTTCGATAAAGCCCGCATCTTTGTGAAACGCTGTTATTTCTAGACCTTCTTTCAGGCCTTGCCGCTTCGCTTCTTTTCGAGCCTCCTGCAAAGAGCTTTCCGTTGTCGTTGTCGAAAACTGCGGATACAGCGGCAAAAAAACAAGACGATCCGGCGCATAATTTTTGACAGCCTCCATCGTCTCCTCAATAAACGGCGCGGCATAACGCATTCCCACAAAGCACCGAAATGCGCCATAAGGTGATAGAGCCGCATCAAGAGCGTTGGCTTGTGCCCTTGTGTTTTCCAAAAGAGGCGAGTGACCGCCTAGTTTTTTATAATTATCGGTAGCCTTTTTCTCTCTTTTTCGCGCCACATAAAAAGCCAACGGAATCCTGATAAAAAAAGGCAATCGCACAATGGCAGGATCTTTAAAAAGATTGAAAAGAAAGAGCCGTACCTCCGCCAAAGACGCAGGCCCCCCCATGGACATAAGTATCACGGCGGTCTTCATGGTGCGCCTTTTTGAAAACCATGAACCAAAGCGACAAGCCGCGCAATATGATCCGGGTTTGTTTCTTTGATCACGCCATGCCCCAGATTAAAAATAAGGTTTGAACCAAGCGCGCCAAGTATTTTTTTGGTCTGTCTCTCCATTGCTTCGCCGCCTTCCAAAAGAAGGGCGGGATCAAGATTGCCTTGCAAACAGCCAAGCGGCAACAACTGCTCCTTAGCTTCTTTCAAAGAAACGTTTTGATCCAGCCCACACCCACTAATTCCCGTTTGCTGAAAATACTTTTTATAATCCCTTAATGTCGCTCCACGCGGAAAGCCGATAATGGGAACGTGCGGGTATTTTTCTCGAAGTCCCTCAACCAATCTTTTCGTCGGCTGAATAATGAGCGCATCAAAGACCGCCCCTTCCAGTTGCCCTGCGTGGCTTTCAAAAATTTGGATAACCTCAGCGCCCGCGTCGATCTGCTCCATAAGATAAGCCAGCGTCGCCGCCTCTATCTTATCCATAAGTCTTTTTAAAACGGCTGCCCTATGAAACGCTGCCTCTTTGGCTTTGACAAACGCCTGCCGCCCTTGCCCATCAATCATATAGCACGCGACCGTCCACACCCCGCCACAAAACCCAATCAATGTTTGATAATCCTTGAGCTGCGGCTTCACGCGTCGAAGCGTTTCAAAGACGGGGGCTATGGTCTTTTGGCTATAACATAATGCCTCTATTTGTTTTTCATCTTCAATCGGGTCTAGGCGCGGACCTTCCCCTTCAAGAAAAGCAACCTTAACGCCCAAGGCAAAAGGAACCAGAAGAATATCGGCAAAAAGAATGGCGGCATCCACATCAAAGCGCCTAAGCGGTTGAAGCGTTGCCTCAGCCGCCAAGGACGGCGTCAAACAAAAAGGGAGAAAGCCATCGGCTTGTTTTCTTAGTTCCTGATATTCAGGAAGATACCGCCCCGCTTGTCGCATGAACCAAAGAGGGCTGTTATCCGACACCCCCTTGTTTAAAAGAGAAAGAACAGGCTTATCGGGCTTATACACGGTTTTCTTCCCTTTATATAAATATATAATTAAGTAGTAGTAGAGAGTGGATGTGGCAAGGAATGGGGATTCTTTTTTATAAACAGAAAAGCTTCTTTTTTCCACGATCAAATAGAGGGCGAGGAAAAAAGGATGAAAAACAAGTTTGTTAATAAGAGATTAAAATCGATATAAATCAAGCGTGGATTGAATTGTGGATAACGGGAGTAAAAAAGAAAAAATTTATCCACCACACTCACACCCCCGTGAAAAAAGCTATCCCCAAAAGCGGAGTGTGTGGATAAAAGAGGGTGTTGTCGAATGAAATAGATTTAAGGTGGAACAACGGGTAAGTTATCCCCATAAACACGCAAGAGACGGGATAAGTCGTAAAAGGGAAGAGAAGAAGATGACCACCTTTTTATCAGGAAAGGCGAAAAGTGCAGGGGTTATGGGGTGGCCTATCGGGCATTCAAAATCGCCACGTCTTCATGGCTATTGGTTGGAGCGCTATGAGATTGACGGAGCTTATATTCCTTTGGCGGTGAATCCGGATAAACTGGAGGTTGCCTTAAGGTCTCTGTCCGTTCTTGGTTTTTGCGGTGTAAACCTAACGATACCCCATAAAGAACTGGCGATGGATATTGTTGACCATCTGGATCCTTTGGCGCGGCGTGTGGGGGCGGCGAACACGATAGTTGTTCGTGACGATGGTTCGCTAGAGGGCCGCAACACGGATGTTTATGGTTTTTCTCAAAACATTTTAACGGGCGACTTTATGCCAGCCAAAGAAGGCTTTAGCGCAACGGTGCTCGGTGCAGGTGGGGCCGCACGCGCCGTTGTTGCGGCGCTGCAAGAAATGGGTGTGCAGGACATCCGGATCGTTAATCGCAACCAAGAACGGGCGAAGGCTCTTTGTGAAACATTAACAGGGTGCAACAGCTTTTCTGTTTTTGCGTGGGACGACACGCAAAAAGCGGTAGCGGGCGCAGACCTTCTTGTTAACGCAACCTCGCTGGGGATGCAGGGGCAGCCTCCGTTGGACATTGATTTAACGCCGCTGTCGCAAAAAGCATTTGTGACGGATATTGTTTATGCGCCCCTTGAAACATCCTTGCTGGCGGCGGCGCGGGCGCGTGGCCTGCAAGTGGTGGATGGTTTGGGGATGCTTCTTTATCAGGCGGCTCCAGCCTTTGCGGCTTGGTTTGGACAAACGCCAGAGGTGACGTCTGCTCTTCGCGCCCATGTATTAGGAGACAATAAGCCATGAAAAAAAAGCGTCCTCTTATTATTGGGATAACAGGCGGTGTGGGGATGGGTAAAAGCACGGCGGCCAAGATGTTGGCGTCTTTGGGTCTTCTCGTTTTTGATGCCGATGCCTGCGTGCGCGAAGCGCTGGCCAAGGGTGGCGCGGCTGAGGCTAAAATAAGAGAAACTTTTCCTGATTGTTTCCTTCGAGGCCGCATTCATCGTCCCACGCTTTTTGCTCTGGCGTTTAAAAACAAAAACACACTTAAAAAACTGGAGTCCATCATGCATCCCTTTGTTTGGGCGGCGCGTGATGCGTTTTTAAAAGCGGCGAAAAAACAAAACAAGGACGGCGTTGTTTTAGACATCCCCCTTTTATTTGAAACAGGCGCAGAAAAAGCCTGTGATAAAACGCTGTGCCTTTATACCAGTACCGCCATTCAAAAAGAGCGCGTTTTGAAACGCAAAAACATGACCCCCGCCAAACTAAAAGCGCTGCAAGCAAGGCAAAAACCAACCCGCGAAAAACGCCTTATGGCAGACGCATGCCTTGATATGGGCGTCAGTCGCAAACAAGCGCGAGCTTCATTGGCTGCGCTTTGGACTTTATGGAAAAAGGAACAAGAATGACCATTCGTGAAATCGTGCTGGATACGGAAACGACGGGACTAAGCCCTCTTAAAGGCGACCGTTTGGTGGAAATCGGGTGCGTTGAAATCATCAACCTTCTTCCGACAGGCAGTGTCTTTCATCGCTATATCAACCCAGAGCGGGATGTGCCGGACGAAGCCGCCCGTGTCCATGGTTTGACGAACGATTTTTTGGCAGATAAGCCCGTTTTTGCCGCTGAAGTTGATGGGTTTTTAGAGTTTATCGGTGACGCGCCGCTGGTGATTCATAACGCGCCTTTTGATATGGGCTTTGTTAATGCTGAGCTTACGCGCTGCGGTTTTCGCAATCTGCCCATGACGCGAGCCGTGGACACGCTGCCGTTGGCACGAAAAATGTTTCCTGGTGCGCCCGCGTCACTTGATGCTTTGTGCAAAAGATTTAGTGTTGATTTGTCAGGCCGTGATTTTCACGGCGCTTTGTTGGATGCGCGGCTTTTGGCAGAGGTTTATTTAGAACTACGTGGCGGGCGGCAACCGGATCTTGTCGTGACAAAAAAGGAGAGCGTTATCGCGGAGGGTGTGGCGGAAAAACAGCCCTTAGCGCAGCGCACTTTTCACGCCGCACGTGCGCATCAACCCTCGCCAGAAGAAAGCGCGGCGCATGAGGCATGGCTTGCTAAAATCAAAAAGCCGCTTTGGAAAAGCACAAGCTAATGGTTCAAGTGATCGTTTAAAAAGGCCAGTGTTTTTTCTTGAGCGTTTTGCCCCATGGCGCTGTTTTCTATGCCCTCATAGACGCACGTGGTGATAACGGCATTGCGACCAAGAACCCGCACCATGCGGGCAATGTCTGCCGCTTTGAGGGGATCAGAGGGGGGCGCTACGTGAAGCAAAAAAGGCATGCGGAGGTCATGAACCTCGCCCAAGTGGGGCGATAGCGCCTCGCCGCAGTAGGCGACAGCACAATCAACATCGCTTCGTGCGGCAAGCAAAAAAGCCAAAAGCCCCCCCTGTTCAAAACCAAGGACGCCGACTTTCCCGCCGCAGCTGGGGTGTTTTCTTAAAAAGGCAAGGACGGAAAGAAGATCACCCACGGCCCCCTCTGGATCAAGGCTCCCATCCTGTTTTGGCTCCAGCGAAGGACAAAGAACAAGAAAGCCTTTTGCAGCAAAGGCGGAGCAAAAAGTCTCTCTCTGTTCAGGTGAGGCCGTGGTCTCGGCAAGAAGGAGGAGTCCTTCGCCGTGGCCCCCTTCAGGGGCGGCAAGGAGAGCGTTGATGGCGTTACCGCCAAAAGAGGGGATGGTTAGGGGTGTCATGAGAAGCGAGAGTCTAGCATATAATTCCTAACGAAATGTTTTTTCCACAAAAATAGAGTGAAGCGCTAAAAAACACGCACTGGATGCGGGGCTTTTGGCCTCAAGCTCTAAAAACCCGCCATCATGATCCACGGTAAAGGGGAAAAAGAAAAGCGCGGGGCTTCGGGGCGGGCTGACGCTTTGCTCTTTTTGTAAAGCGCCAGAGGAATCCTGTAATGCTGCGCGGAGAGAAAGCCCCTCGCAAAGCGGCGCTTTTTCAAGGGTGAGGCCAAGGCGATAGGATCCCGCCGCCAAGGGCTCGTCCAAAAACAAACGCGCCGAAGCTTTCTGTGGCGTAAGGACGAGGCGAAAGGCGGAAAAGGGAGCCGGTGCGGGCAGGGGCGTAAAAGCTGCGCCTATTTTTTCTAAAACCCAAGGGCGTGGGGCGGGCGCGATGGTGCGGATTGTGGCCAAGCCCGCGTGCAGCGCGGCAGGCGTCCACGGCGCGCGCCGCCATATCGAAACGATCACGTCGCCGTCCAGCGCAAAGGTTTTTTCATCCTTTGTGAAAAAGGGAGCGAGAGCAGGAGGCGGGGGAAACAGCGCCGCTAAAGCCGCTACGTTTTTTTGTCGCGCAGGGGCAAGGTGAAATTGCGCGGGCGAAGCGACGACATAGACATTCGCGGTAGCATAAACATCCAAAGGCGGTTCTTGATCGCCATCGCTTTCCGGTGCAGGGATAAAACGATACGCGGGGGCGTCATGATGCAACACCTCTGTGTAAAGCGCCCGCACTAAATCCTGATTAAAAAGAAAAGACGAGCCGCTGACGACAATCGTATCGCTGCCCGT
>DYNT01000013.1 GCA_020720905.1 Micavibrio aeruginosavorus | reverse complement strand
TTATGCGGTTTGGCGGGGAAAAATTTTTCGGGTTTTCAAGCGGACGGACTATACTTGAAAAATTGGAAAGTTTTTGGCCGTGTCTGTTGCTTTTTCTTGGAAGCCACACGGCTTGGCGGCCAAAAAGTTTTCTATACACAAAACAGATCAAGAGTTGGCGAAACAGAATCATTTTGCCCCCTCTCTTGCCCTCCCCCGTAAGGGGGGAGGTATAAAGGTGGAAGGCAGAGATCCAATTTGTTTCTTTGCCGCTTTCCAACTCTCAAACTGTTTTGAGTATGGTTTTCAAGTTAACGGATTAGAAACCAACAGGCGCAGGCTCCCCAAACTTTAGGGCATCCTGTGCGCAGCGGAAGGAAAGAGACTGTGAGCCATCCTTACTATGAAGCCATTTTATTGATTGAGCGTGTTCACCGTCATTTCCTTGAGGTTGTGAAGGTCGATTTGGATCGCCATGGCGTTCAGGACATCAACAACGTGCAAGCGCTGATCCTCTACAACCTTGGCCCCGACGAAATGACGGTGGGCGAGCTGACGGCGCGGGGCTATTACCTTGGCACGAACGTTTCTTATAACCTGAAAAAGATGATGGAGGCCGATTATTTGATGCAAGAGCGCTCGCCGCATGATCGTCGTTCGGTGCGCGTCAAGCTCTCGGAAAAGGGGCTTGCGCTGCATAAGCAGCTTAGCGCCTATTTCGAAAAGCAAGTTGGCATGTTGGATGAGGCTGGTTTGAACCTTGAGGAAATCAACAAAACGATTGGCCTTTTGCGTAAGGTTGAGCGTTTCTGGACATCCATCATCAATTTTAACCGTGGCGCGTGATGCTTGTTTCTTTTGAACATGTCTCTTTGCGTTATCCGTGCGGGCGCACTGTTTTGGATGACATCAACCTCGCGCTGATGCCCGGCTTGTTTTATTTTCTGACGGGGGCGAGCGGCGCGGGAAAATCATCGTTGCTTCGCCTGATCTATCAAATGGAAAAACCAAGCGCAGGGCGCGTGACGTTGTTTGATCGCGATACCGCGCAACTTTATCGGCATGAGTATCCGGCTCTGCGACGCCGCCTTGGCATTGTGTTTCAGGACTTCCGGCTTGTCCCGCATCTCTCGGCCTTGGAAAATGCTGCTTTGCCCTTGCGCCTTGCGGGGGCGGAGCGCCTAGACGTCGAGCAGCATGTTAAGGAACTGTTGCAATGGGTGGGGCTGGGCGATCGCTTGCATGCGCTGCCGTCTGAATTGTCGGGCGGTGAGCAACAGCGCGTATCGATTGCGCGGGCGATTGTGAATAAGCCGCGCCTTTTGCTGGCGGATGAGCCGACGGGCAACGTGGATGACGAGTCAGCTCAGAAGTTGATGCATTTGTTTTTAGAATTGAACAAGATGGGAACGACCGTGATCTTTGCGACGCATCAAAAGGATCTTGTTCGGCGTTATGCAAAACCCATTTTGCGTTTAAGGGGCGGGCGTCTGATTACGGCGCGGGAAGAGGCTGCTTAATGGGTATGCCTTCCAACCTTTTTGCAACAGCATTTAGTCAGCAACGCCTTGGCCTAATGTTTAGCATCATTATGGTGCTGATGGTTTATTTGGGGACGTTGGCGATAGCGGCGCAAGCCGTTTTAGCCCGAACAGCGCTGACGTGGGGCTATGATTTGCAAAGCCGCCTGACGGTGGAGATTCCGTTTATTCCTGATGAAGATCCCCTTTTAAAAGCCACTAAGCGCGACAAGATGATTGCGGCGCTGCGTGCGATGCCAGAGGTCGCAGACGTTACGTTGATCAAGGATGATGAAACGCGCCGTTTGCTGCAATCATGGATCGATGATGCGGCGCTTCTTGACGCGCTGCCACTGCCACAGCTTTTGGACGTGACGGTGAAGGTCGGCGCGGCGTTAGAGCCTGATGCCATGCAACGCGCCCTTGTTAAGCAGGTAGGCGAGGCGCAAGTTTACAGTCACGCTGGTTGGATGGATAAACTCTTTGGCTTTTTGACAGGGCTTGGCGTGATTGCCGCCGTGATGTTGGTTTTAACGGCCTTTGCCGTGGTGACCGTTATCTCGGTCGTGTGCCGCGCTGCTCTGGTCGTGCAACATGATACGATTGAACTTTTGTACTTTATGGGGGCTCCCGATCACGCCATAGCCAAGCAGTTCCAAAAGCATATTCAGGCCTTGGCCATTCCGGCCTCGCTGATCGGGTTTGCTTTGGCTGTTTTGACCATAGCGATGCTGGTGTTTATGCTCAGCTCGCTTGGCGGATTATCCTTGATCGCGCCGCTTTCATGGGTCACCGTAGGCGGCATGATGACTTTGATCCCTGTGGGGGGGGCAAGCCTTGCCATCGTGGCAGCGCGTGTTTCTTTGCTTAAACATCTCAGGCGGCTTGGATGATGCTTGCGGCCAAAAAAATCTTTCTGTTTTTTATTCTCAGCGGCACGTTGGCTTGCTGGGGGGCTGGCTTTTTGTTCTTTGTCGATCAGGTGAAAGCCTATCGTCAACCAAGCGTTGACGCGACCCTGCCCCCGACGCAAGCCATTGTCGTGCTGACGGGCGGCAGTGAACGAGTGATGGCGGGGCTGGATCTTCTGAAAGCGGGCAAGGGCGTGAAGCTGCTTATCTCTGGCGTTCATGCCAGCGTTAAGGAAGCCTCGTTACTGCCTACCAGTGCGTTGCCGGATGATCTGCGCTCTTGCTGTGTTGTGTTGGGGCGCGAAGCTAGCAATACGCGTGGCAATGCGGCTGAGACAAGCACGTTTATGGCTGAGCATCACTATGACACCTTGATGCTGGTGACGGCGCACTATCATATGCCGCGCAGCTTGCTGCTTTTTAAAAACGTGATGCCCGATAAAATCATCACGCCTTTTCCCGTTTTGCCCGACAGCGTTGACTTGCCGTCATGGTGGAAGCGTTTTGGAACGGCCAGCCTTCTCTTCGGGGAATACAACAAATATCTTTTCGCCACGGTTTGCCTGTGGCTTGGGGTTTACTGATGCAAAAGCTAGAGTTATGGGCGCGTTCGATCGCGTTTAATGCTGTTTTTTTATTCTGGGTCATCGTCCCGACAAGTCTTTTCGTTTGGGTCGTTTTTCTGCCGCAACGGCGGGTCGCCAAGGTTGTGCGGTTCTGGCAAGCGACGTTCGCGTGGTTTGCCAAGAAAATTGCTGGTATTGATTACGTCATCAAAGGGTGGGGGAATGTGCCCAGCGGCGCGTGCATCATCGCGGCCAAACACCAATCGGCATGGGAGACGTGCCTTCTCAACGTGCTGTTTTTCGATCCCGCCATCGTGTTGAAAAAGGAGCTAACCTATATTCCCGTTTGGGGGTGGTTTGCTAAAGCCTCTGGCCTTATTCCTATTGATCGCAAGGGTGGTGTCAAAGCGTTGGTCATCATGAAAAAGGCGGCCAGCGATGCCATTCAAGCGGGACGCAAAATTGTGATTTTCCCGCAAGGCACACGCGTCAAGCCTCTTGTGCATAAACCGTATAAAGTTGGTGTGGCGGCGTTGTATCAAGAGCTGACTTTACCGGTTGTGCCGATGGCGTTGAACTCTGGCCTCTTGTGGCCCAAAAACAGCTTTTTAAAGAAAAAGGGCGTGGTGACGATAGAGTTTCTGCCGCCGATCCCAACCGGCCTTTCGCGCTCGGCCATGATGCGCCGCCTTGAAGATGAGCTAGAAGCAGCCAGCGATAGGCTGGCAGGCAAGGCCTAAGACCCTCAATAAACATTGATTTTTTTCTGAAACTAAAAAAAGCTAAAATGATTTTGGCGTCAAGGGTGCGCGTATGGTAATAAGCGGCCAAGTCAAGGGCTTAACCTAAGCTTTTTGGCGCACGCAAGAAATGGTAGTCCTTTCCTTATTTTTTATGAGAGCCTTATGCCAGAAATTTTATCACTTGAAAAAAAGTTTTCCTTTGCATCGTTTTCCCCTGACTTTGACGAGGAGGATGATAACGATTTCTCCGTCATCGATTCCGATTCAAGGAGGTATGCCGATGGGGAAGGCGTTGCTTTGGATGAGCTTGAGGAAGCCGATAAACGAGCTTCAGCGCATGAGGTGGATGTTGGGTTAGAAACCGTTTTCCCAATGGCGGCGAATGAGGTGAACGCTCTGTCAGAGACAGAACAAAGACGATTGAATAATTTAGAACAGTTCAACCGGTTGATGACCGCCCAAAGAAAAATGATTGTAGCGCTTTTACAAATTCCTTATGCGCTTAAAACTTTGCAGAAATTGTATAGTAGCGTGGCCGATGATTCTTTGTTGTTGAGTCGTGTCATTGTGCGTGGAGAAACTTATACCGCTTTAAAGAAGAAGCATGGGGATATCATTCCGCCACAAGATATTAGGCTTCTTTGTGGAGATGTCGGAATCGCTTGCGCCGCGCTTTTGGATTATCAGTCCGTTGACAGCGATAGAAAGCAAGAGCACAATTTTATAGATAAGCCTAAAGAAGAAATCGTTGATACGATGATGGGGCTTTATTTTAAGAAAACGAATTGGTGTAAGCTTATTCACGCGATTGATAAAAGCACTCTACCGACAAAATACCCCAAGGCTTATAAAGAGCTGAAAGAGGCGAGGGCAGAGATAAAAGACGTTGAAAGTTATTTTGTGCGAACCAACAAAGGCTTTCTTTATTCCATAGCCTTAAAAATGAATTCAAAAAACGAGCCTATTGGGGATAAAGAAGATCGTTTTCAGGCTGGCGCAGATGGCCTTTTAATGGCGCTTGAGAAATGGATTCCGGAACGGGGTAGTTTTCTAACCTATGCCAAAAGTTGGATCGTTCGAAGAATTATGCATGCGGAAGGTGATGAGTCTTCATCCATTCGAATTCCTACGCATACCCGTACTGCCTATGGACGCTATATGGGGTTGTACGCTCGTCATGAAAGAAAGCATGGTGTTTATCCTGCGCCAGAGGAAATGGGCGCTTTGATGAAGGCGGAAGGGGTTGATGTTTCGCCAGAGACACTGGATGCTTTGGCTCATATGCCAAAAATCATCCACGTTTCAAAAAATGAGGATGATGATAGTCCGCGTGAGTTTGCTTGTGATAAAATTCCCAGTCCTTATGCGGTTTATGAGGCCAAGGAAAAAAGAACAATCTTGGCCGAGGTGATGGCGTGTTTGACGCCTAGGGAATCCCGTATTATCGCCTTGTATCACGGCTTGCCTGATCCTTTGAATCCTGATGCCCCTGTTAGAGAATACACATTGAAAGAAATTGGCCGGATGTATGGCAACATTACGCGTGAGAGGGTCAGGCAGATTGAGAAAAAGGCTATTAACAAGATGAAACTTCGTGGCCGGAATGCTTTCCCGCGTTATGAGCCTTAGTTTTCTGCTTATACGTTTTTCAAATAGGTTTTGACTTTTTCGTATTCCGCTTCAATGGTGGCAAGCATCTTTTCTTTTTCGTCTTGTGGGGCGATGTGGTTCATCTGTGCTTCCGAGCAGAGCTTGCCAAGCGTTTCCGCGCCAAGGTTGAGGCTCATGCCCTTCCACGCATGGGCTTGCGTGCGCCATGTTTCTTCGTCGCCAGCGCCAAGGTTATCCTTAAGGCTGGTCAAACAATCATCAGAAGACGTAAGAAAAACGTCGAAAAGTTCTTTTTCCAGATCCTTATCGCCGCCTGTCATTTCGCGTAAATTTTCAAGATTAACGGCGTCGGTCATGGTGTCTTCTCCTGTGGGCGGCGCTCTGGATGGAGCGTCAAGAATTTTTCCAAGCAATCAAATATCTTCGATTTATTATACGGTTTAACGATAAAACCATCAACCTTGTTGCTGACAGCCTGTTTGACATCTTCGGCGGAGTTGTTCCCTGTCACCATAATGACAAACGCGGTGGGATCCAACCCTTTGATAAAACGTGCAAGCGTATGACCGCTTTCGTCGGCAAGCTCGATATCCAAAAGGACGATATCGGGGGCTTGTTCTAAGAAAAGGCGCATGCCTTCTTGTGATGTTGCTGCCGTATCAACAAAGTAAGCATGATGGAGAAGATCTTCAAGAATCTTGCGTGAGAAAAGCTGATCCTCAACCACCAGAATTCGCAGTTTTTCACGCGATTTGCGCATATTGATGGCAATCCGGAAATGCGCAGCTAGCGCCGGAATCTTATCCAAAAACATTTGCGGTGGTAACTTATCGCCCATAACGCCTTAACACATCCCACAAAAAGAATTTACAAGATTCTAGCAAGAGAGCCTTAAGAAACCGTCAACAAAAGCAGAGCTTATTTACGCTTGATTAACATACAATGGTGAGCCAAGCTGGTTGACGGACTCGGGCGAGAGCATCGCATCAAATTCCTCAACCTTCATGTGGCCTGCGCCAAGGACAACCTCACGCACCGATTTGCCTTGCTCTTGCGCGTCATGGATAATCTTGACGGATTTGCTGTAGCCAATCATGGGAACCAACGCTGTTAGAATGGCTGTTGAGCCTTCGACATTCGCATGACACCGATCCTTATTGGCGGTGATGCCTTCGATACATTTGACGCGGAAGGTCATCATGGCGTTGGCCATAATATCAAGGCCGTCCAAAAGCGAATCAGCCACCAAAGGCAGAAAGGCGTTCAGCTCCAAGTTGCCCATTGCGGCGGCCAAGGTGATTTGGTTGTCATAGCCAATCACGCGCAACGCAACTTGCGTGACCGTCTCAGGAATGACGGGGTTGACTTTCCCAGGCATGATGGACGAACCCGCCTGACGCGCTGGCAGGGCAATCTCACCAAGGCCGCCATCGGGGCCAGAGGACATCAAGCGCAAGTCGGTCGCAATCTTGATGAGTGTCGCAGCGCAAGCCTTGAGAAGGCCGGAAACCTCAACAAAAGCATCGGCGTTTTGCGTGTTATCAATCAAGTTGGGGGCGCGAATAAAAGAATAGCCCGTCATCGCGCTCAACGTCTTGGCGACCGTTTCGATATAGGCCTCTGGCGCGGCCATGCCCGTGCCGATGGCCGTGCCGCCAAGGTTGACGACCAGCATCGCTTCAATAGCGCGATCAAGGCGGCCTTCATCGCGAGAAAGAGCTTCGGCATACGCGCCCATTTCACGCCCTAATGTCGTCAAAACGGCATCTTGCAGCTGCGTGCGGCCAATTTTCACGACATCATAAAATTCCTTTTCCTTATCGCGGAAGGCCTTGATTAGCGCCGCAAGGCTTGCCTTTAAGGCTTTAATTTGAACGATAATGGCCAACTTTAAAGCGGTAGGGTAGGCGTCATTGGTGGATTGATGCAGGTTGATATCATCCAAAGGATGAACCTTGGTATAGTCGCCAAGCGTACCGCCCAAAATCTGAATGGCGCGGTTGGCCAGCACTTCGTTGACGTTCATGTTGGTGCTGGTTCCGGCGCCACCTTGCAGCGCATCAACAACGATATGGGAGGTCAAAAGGCCGTCGGCCATTTCCTTACACGCCGTCATGATGGCCTTGTATTTTGCTTCATCTTGAGCCCAAAAACCAAGGCCACGGCTTGTCTTGGCGCAAGCGCCTTTAACGTGACCAAAAGCATGAACAAGGGCAGGGTGGACATCACGATTGGCCACAGGGAAATTCTCAATCGCACGGACGGTGTGAATGCCGAACAAGGTCTGCGCGGGAACATCATCAAGGCCAAGAAGGTCTTTTTCTTTGCGGAAAGGAGCCTGAAGGAGCGCTTTGCGAGAAGTATATGTCATGATGATTCTCTTTCCTTTTTGAAGGGCGTGTTGATGGGCGCGAGCATTGTCTTTTCAAAAACTAATTTCAAACACTTTCTTTGCTGCGCCGCGTCATTGTCTCGCGTTGCAATAGATATAGATAGGGTTAATGGTGCTGAAGAACTTCGGAACAAAAAAACGTATCTGCCCATTGCATTGCGAAAAAGAGTCCTTATATATCCTTTGAGGCTTGAGGGAGCGGCGAGAAAGTGGCTCTCTAACATCTTGACCATAAAAGGAAGTTTTGAAATGGCAAAAGTGATCGGCATTGACCTTGGGACAACTAACTCCTGCGTCACGGTGATGGAGGGCGGAACCGCCAAAGTTATTCCTAATTCTGAGGGCGCGAACACAACCCCTTCCATCGTTGCGTTTTCTGCCAGCGGCGAGCGCCTTGTTGGCCAAAGCGCCAAACGCCAAGCGGTCACCAACCCTGAAAACACGCTCTTTGCCATTAAGCGTCTGATCGGTCGCGCCTTTAACGATCCTATGGTGCAAAAGGACATCAACCTTGTCCCCTATAAGATCGTCAAGAATGGCAACGGCGATGCTTGGGTTGATTGCAACGGCAAGAATTACAGCCCCAGTGAAATCTCGGCCTTCATTTTGGGCAAGATGAAGGAAACGGCTGAGGCCTATCTGGGCGAAAAGGTGACGCAGGCTGTTATCACTGTTCCTGCCTATTTCAATGACAGCCAACGCCAAGCCACCAAGGATGCTGGCAAGATTGCGGGTCTTGAGGTTCTGCGTATCATCAACGAACCCACAGCCGCCGCGCTGGCCTATGGCCTTGAGAAAAAGAAGACGGGCACGGTGGCCATTTATGATCTTGGCGGTGGCACATTTGACGTGTCCGTTTTGGAAATCGGCGATGGCGTGTTTGAAGTGAAGTCCACCAACGGCGATACGTTCCTTGGCGGCGAAGATTTTGATGCTCGCATCATGGATTTCTTGTGTGATGAGTTTAAGCGCGAGCAGGGCATTGATTTGCGCCAAGACCGTCTTGCCTTGCAACGTCTGAAAGAAGCGGCGGAAAAAGCGAAGATTGAGCTTTCTTCCTCGGTGCAAACCGAAGTCAACCTGCCGTTTATTACGGCGGATGCGGCGGGGCCTAAGCATCTGTCCGTTAAGCTAACCCGCGCCAAGCTGGAATCGTTGGTGGATGAGCTGGTGCAGCGCACCGTTGAGCCTTGCCGCAAGGCGTTGGCTGATGCGGGTCTGAAGGCCAAAGATATTGACGAGGTCATCCTTGTCGGCGGCATGACGCGCATGCCCAAGATTATAGAAACCGTCAAACAATTCTTTGAACGCGAGCCGCATCGCGGCGTGAACCCTGACGAAGTCGTGGCTGTTGGCGCAGCCATTCAAGGCGGCGTTTTGAAGGGCGACGTGAAGGACGTTTTGCTGCTTGATGTAACCCCGCTTTCGCTGGGCATTGAAACGCTGGGCGGCGTGTTCACGCGCTTGATTGAGAGGAACACGACGATCCCGACCAAGAAGAGCCAAGTGTTCTCCACCGCTGAGGATAGCCAGAACGCCGTGACGATCCGCGTCTTCCAAGGGGAGCGTGAGATGGCTGCCGACAACAAGCTTCTTGGGCAATTTGACTTGATGGGCATTCCTCCCGCACCGCGTGGCGTGCCACAGATTGAGGTGACGTTCGACATCGATGCTAACGGCATCGTGCATGTCACGGCCAAGGACAAGGCGACGAACAAGGAGCAACAGATCAAAATCCAAGCCTCTGGCGGCCTGTCGGATGCCGATATCCAAAAGATGGTGCATGAAGCGGAAGCCAACGCGGCTGATGACAAAAAGCGCCGTGAGGCGGTGGATGCCAGCAACCATGCCGATGCGCTGATCCACACAACCGAAAAGTCGCTGACGGAAGTGGGCGATAAGGTTGCCTCCAGCGATAAGAGCGCCGTTGAAGCCGCCATTGCGGATTTGAAGGCCGTTCTTGATAGCGGCGACGCGGCCTCTATCAAGGCCAAGACCGATGCGCTGACGCAGGCTGCCATGAAGATTGGTGAAGCCATGTATAAGGCGCAGCAAGAAGCGTCCGCTGCGCCAGCAGGCGGCGAAGCGCAAGCCGAAGCCCCCAAAGAAGAAGGCGTTGTTGACGCAGACTTCACGGAGGTGAAGGACGAGAAGTAGGTGACTTTAACCGAGCCTTTTTTCTATGATCGTCGTGGCGCCCTTGTGGCGCCACAGGCGCATTCAGTGATCAAGTCGCGTCGTGGCGCGTAGGTGTTAGCGAAGACGCAAGATTCCGTCATGATGCTATGGCCTGAGTTTACACACGGCATCCCCGATCTGCCGAGGGGTGGTGTGGATGAGGGCGAAACGCTGGAACAAGTCGCACAACGCGAATGGTTTGAGGAAACGGGGTTGCCGTTTGATCCAACGGGCGGCGTAATGAATAGGTACAGCCATGTGCGCGGATTTTATGCAGAAGATAACGGTGAATTTTTGGTTTACGAGCAAACCTTTTTTCTCTATCCGTTTGAACGTAAGCAACCGCTAGGCGAGAAATGGCGCAATCCGGAAGGCGATTTGGCCGGATGGGTTGCTTTGAATCAGTTGTCCGATATTTGTTGACAAAAGGCACACATTGTCATATATCTACCTTAAGGAAGCAATGATGCAACATGTACAATTTTCGGCTGTTACAGAATTCTCCTTTAATTTAAAGAAAAACGTTTGGCTCAGAGAAGAGCGCGGCTTTGGTTTTGAAGAGATTGTCCATCTGATCAATCAAGGGGAGGCCGTAGAGGTTTATCCGCACTCAAGCGTGGGTTATCCCCATCAGTTTATCTGCGAGATCATGATAGAGGATTATATTTATATTGTTCCATTCGTTGTCAGCGGCAATAAAGTTTTCTTGAAGACGATATTCCCAAGCCGCAAGGCCACAAAGAAGCGCAAGGAAAGGAGAAGGACATGACGAAAAAATCTTTTAAGGACGATCCCGAAGATATCGAGATTTTTGAAGCGTATAAACGTGGCGAGCTTAAGCCTTTGCGCGCTTCTAAGGAAGCGATCGCCGCTATGCGACGCGCCGCCGCCAATTTTAGAAAGAAAAAAGAAGCACGCGTCAACATTCGCCTTAATGAGATGGATTTGGATGAACTAAAGGCCAAAGCGGAAGAGGAGGGCATCCCCTATCAAACCCTGATCGCCAGCGTTTTGCACAAGTACATCAATGGCCGTTTGGTGAGTAAGGGCGCGTAAAAGCGTAGGATAGGCAGAAACAAAACTGGAAAGGTTTTATATGGCCATCAAAGATGATCCCATCCTAAAAAGATTTCGCGCCGAGCTTGACAAGGTGTACGGGGATCGGCTTGACCGTGTGGTACTGTTCGGTTCACGCGCTCGCGGTGATGCGCGGCCTGACTCGGATTACGATATTGCTGTATTTTTGCGTAATCCTGAAAGCTTTTGGAGCGAATCTCGACGTCTTGCAGAGATTGAAACCGATATTCTTTATGATACGTTGGTCGTTGTCAATGCATTGCCTTTTGATAAAGCTGTCTATAATAAACAAACGCTTTTGATGAATGATGTGCGGCGCGAAGGGGTCATCTTATGAATAACCGTGCGCTTGGACATGTCAAAAAATCTCAATATACGCTTGAGAAAGCGGCGCGTATGCTTGAGCTTGAGTATGCAGATGATGCAGGCCGTTTGGCTTACATTGCAGGGTTTCATGCGGCTTTGGCTTTTATCTCCTTGCGAAGTGACAAGACCCCAAAAACGCACAGCGGAACGCGCAGCGAGTTTGCCAATTTAGCGCGGCATGAACCCGTGATTGATCGCATTTATACGACTTTTTTGGCTGAGTCCTATAAACTGAAAACATTTGCGGATTATGGTATTGAAGACGAAGCCATTGTGACGCTTTCCGAAGCACAGGATGCTATCAATTTAGCCACGCGCTTTGTTGAGCTCATCGAGTCGCTGATTAAAAGCGCAAAATGATAATGTGAAAGACTGTCTAATGTCCAAATCCGATTACTATGACTTGTTGAATTCCTCACGCGATGCGTCGGCGGATGATCTGAAAAAAGCCTATCGCAAGATGGCGATGAAGTATCACCCTGATAAAAATCCGGGGAACAAAGAGGCCGAGCACAAGTTTAAGGAAATCAACGAAGCCTATGACGTGCTGCGTGATGAGCAAAAACGCGCAGCCTATGATCGCTATGGCCACGCGGCGTTTGAACAAGGCGGCATGGGCGGAGGCGGAGGCTTTGGCGGTGGTGGTTTTGATTTTGCCGGAGGCTTTGGCGATATTTTTGAGGAAATGTTCGGTGAGATTCTGGGCGGTGGTGGCGCTCGTCGGCGTGGCGATGGCCAGATGGCGGGCCAGCGCGGCGCGGATTTGCGCTATGACATGACCATCACGCTGGAGGAAGCGTTTAAAGGGTGTGAGAAAAACATCAAGATTGCCTCTCTTGTGACGTGCGACGTCTGCGGTGGCAGCGGCGCGGCGACTGGTTCATCGCCCGTGACGTGCGAGACATGCGGCGGCCATGGTCAGGTGCGGATGCAACAGGGGTTCTTTACGATCCAGCGCACTTGCCCAACGTGTCAGGGCGCGGGGCGCGTGATTAAGGATCCTTGCAAAAATTGCCACGGCACAGGGCGCTTGCGCAAGGAGCGCACGCTGGCGGTCACGATCCCTGCAGGCGTTGAAAGCGGCACGCGCGTGCGTTTGTCGGGGGAGGGCGAGGCGGGCGCTCATGGCGGTCACGCAGGCGATTTGTACGTTATTTTGAACGTTTCTGGGCATCCTCTTTACCAACGCGATGGGGCAAACCTTCATATGCGCGTTCCTATTCCGATGACGATGGCGGCTTTGGGCGGCGCTGTGGCTGTGCCCGTTATTGATGGTACTAAGGCGGATGTTGACATTAAGGCGGGCACGCAAACGGGTCATCAAGTTCGCTTGCGTGGCAAGGGCATGAGCATCTTGCGCTCTACCTCACGCGGTGATTTGTATGTGGAGTTGATGGTGGAAACGCCAGCGCACCTGACCAAACGGCAAAAGGAATTGCTGGAAGAGTTCGCCATCGAATCCGAAAAAAGTAAAACCAACCCCGAAAGCGAAAGCTTTTTTGAGAAGGTTAGGGATATGCTGGGCGTATAGCGCAGGCGTGATGAATTGGGGTTTTTTATGTGTGAAGGAGACATCTGATGACCGAAGAAAGAATGGCCTTTAAGGCCGAAGTTAGTCGCCTTTTGGATATCGTCGTCCATTCGCTGTACAGCGAGAAGGAGATTTTCCTGCGCGAGTTAATCTCGAACGCTTCGGACGCGTGCGACAAGCTGCGCTATGAGGCTCTCACCGTGCCAGAGCTGACGGGCGAGGACACGGATTTCAAGATCAAGATTTCCTCTGATCCTAAGGCGCGCACCATCACGGTTGAGGATAACGGCATCGGCATGACTCGTGATGAGTTGATCGAGAACCTTGGTACGATTGCGCAGTCGGGCACGGCCTCGTTCATCAAGAGCATGGAGGCCGCGCAAAAAGGCGACATCACGCAAATCGGCCAATTCGGCGTCGGCTTTTACGCCGCCTTTATGATCGCGCAGGAAGTGGAAGTCCTCAGCCGCAAAGCCGGAACAGAGGAGGCGTGGTGCTGGCGCTCGGACGGGCGCGGCGAGTTCGCGGTCGAGGCTGACACCAAGGCCACACGCGGCACGACAATCACGCTCTATCTGAAGCAAGGCGAGGATGAGTTTATCAGTCCCGAACGCCTGCGTGGCATCATTAAGCTTTATTCCGATCATATCGCGCTGCCCATTCTTTTGAATGAGGAGGAAGCGCCCGTCAATCACGCCAGTGCCCTGTGGCTGCGCCCCAAAAGCGAGATTACCGCCGATCAATACAAAGAGTTTTATCACCATGTCGGCCATGCTTTTGAAGAGCCAGCGCTGACAATGCACTGGAAGGCGGAAGGCAAAATTGAGTACACGGGGCTTTTGTATGTTCCGGGCATGAAGCCTTATGATTTGTTTGATCCTAAGCGCCGCCACGGCGTGAAGCTCTACGTCAAGCGCGTGTTTATCACGGACGAGGCTGAAGGGCTTGTGCCGCCTTACCTGCGCTTCCTGCGCGGCGTGATCGATAGCGAGGATCTGCCGCTCAACGTCAGCCGCGAGATGCTGCAAAACAATCCCATGCTTACCAAAATCCGCCAAGGCGTCACGCGCCACGTGCTGGCCGATCTTGTGAAAGAATCGGAGAAGGATAAAGAGGCCTATGCCAAAATATGGGACAACTTCGGCGCGGTTTTGAAGGAAGGTGTCTATGAGGACACTGAGCACCGCGAGACTCTGCTTAAGCTCATGCGTTGCCGCACCACGCATGAAAGCGGCCTGACCTCGCTGGCCGATTACGTCTCCCGTATGAAGGAAGGCCAAACGGCCATCTATTACATGAACGGCGATACGTTGGAGAGTCTTGCGCGAAGCCCCCATTTGGAAGGTTTTAAGGCGCGTGGGATCGAAGTGTTGCTGCTGACCGAAACCGTGGACGATTTCTGGCCGACAGCCGTGGGCACGTTTGCGGAAAAGCCGTTCAAGTCGGCAACCCGCGCAGGGCAAGACCTTGATAAAATCGCCAAGACGGACAAAACCGATGAAGCGAAAAAGGAAGAAGCGCCTGCGGATTCCGTTAGCTCGCTCATCACGGCGATGAAGATGGCTTATGGCGAGGCCGTCAAGGACGTGCGCGTGTCTGACCGCTTGACCGACAGCCCCGTTTGCCTCGCGGCAGATGAAGGCGATGTCGATATTCATCTGGAGCGCTTTCTTAAACAGCACAACCAGATCCGCACGGCCAGCGCCCGCATTTTAGAGATCAACGCCAGCCATCCTCTTATCAAGAAGCTGGCCGATAAGGCCGCTGGCTTGCTGGCTGGCACGACTGAGATGAAGGCAAGCGGCGCTTCCCTGAACGATATGGCGTGGCTGCTTTTGGATCAGGCGCGGCTGATGGATGGCGAGCCTTTGGCCGACCCCGCCGCCTTCGCCCGTCGCATGGCCGAGATGCTGGGCAGGGCGGTGTAGGAGGGGGGGCGTCATCCCCAAAAGTGCCGTCACTTCGGCCCTTGCAAAACGAGAGAAAAAGAAAATGGGATGCCAGCCCCCTCTTTTTTTCGCCCGCCGCAAGGGCGGCGGGACGAGAGGGCATGACGGTTGTTTTTATTGAGGGATTTTCTCTCAACTTTTCCCGTCACCCCAGCGTAGGCTGGGATCCCATTTGTTTTTCGAGTTTTTCAGCAAACGGCTATATTTTAGAATGTTTATCGCTTTGTTGATAGAAAAGATAAGATTTGGGTTGCATGGCATAAAAACACCCATTATAGATTGCCGCGCTTCCCCGGTAGCTCAGTTGGTAGAGCAGGTGACTGTTAATCACCTTGTCGGCGGTTCGAGTCCGTCCCGGGGAGCCATCTAGCTTGCTTAGCGAACGAAGTGCGCTTAGAAAAGCTGATGCACCAGCGAGGGCTGGTGTACAGTGAAAAAAGTTATCATGGCAAAAAAGAAATTCGAAATCATTCACCGCGAGGCTCTGTTTCAGGGCTATTTTCGTGTGGATAAATTTCATGTGCGGCAAGAACTTTATGCAGGAGGGTGGAGCGACGTTTTCTCACGCGAGGTGTTTGAGGGCGCACGCAATGCTGCCGCCGTCCTCCTTTTTGATCCCCATCAAGACAAAGTGATTTTGATTGAGGAGTTTCGCGCAGGCCCCATGGCCAAGGGCGACGATCCTTTCTTGATCGAGGTCGTCGCGGGCGTGATCAGCTCTGATGAAACGCCGGAAGTGACGGCGCGCCGCGAATCTTTGGAAGAGGCGGGCTGCGAGGTGACGGACTTGCAAAAAATCGCCTCCTATTATCCCAGCCCTGGATGTGTATCAGAATACACAATCCTGTTCGTAGGACGCGCCAAAGCCCCCGAAGATGGATCAATTTATGGCCTCCCCCATGAGGGAGAGGACATCAAAGTCGTCGTTTTAGAGGCTGTTCAGGCCATTAACTTGCTTTATTCGGGCAAGTTGCGCGATGCGTCCAGCGTGATTGCGATGCAGTGGTTTGCCCTTCACCATACCGAGCTTCGCTCGCGCTGGCTGGTGAGTGACGCCAGCACGATGATCATTTGATTTTTTCGTATGGCCTCGCTATACTCTTTCCACTTCAAGAGTTGGCGTTGCTTTATCCGCAAGGACGCTGGCGTCCCCTCCCCCTCGCGGGGAGGGATAGGGTGGGGGGCGTGCTGCTAGGCTGAAAGCTATGCGGTCAGGAATAAATCCAATCGTTAGTCCTAGTCGCTCTCCCCCCCTCCTAACCTCCCCCGCAAGGGGGGAGGGACACCACTGTCCTTGTAAAAACAGCGCGTCAAAAACCAACTCTTGAATTGTTTTTGGTATATATTAATGAGAACGAAAGTAAGTTCATGAAGAATGACTCTATCCTTTTGTGTC
>DYNT01000012.1 GCA_020720905.1 Micavibrio aeruginosavorus | reverse complement strand
TTACAGTCCCCGCCATGGCGGAACGTATAGCGCCGTTCTCCATTTGACAGAGAACGATAGGCTGGAGGTGCGCGGCTATATGTTCTTTTCCTTTTTGGGGGGAGGTCAGACATGGACGCGCCTTCAAGCCTCCCCTGCGTGTCCCCTTTTGCATGACACCAAATAAGGCGACAAGAAAGCTGTTAAAAATGGCCCCCAAAAAGCTGTCGTAATGGGCAGCAAACTCCATCTGACTCCATCCGACCAAGCGGCTATCAACGCCACCCCCCCTCTATCATCCAAATGCCGCATGTAACGCGGCTTGGCCGCGCTTCGCCTTTAACCATAGCGCGAAGATAAAGCACCACGTCAATGATGTTCATCAAAAATCCAAAATAGAGTACGGCGTGAGTCAAAGAAAAACTACCTCTCCAGCGGTTTGTATTTGATCCGGTGGGGTTGGTCGGCGTCAGTGCCTAGGCGGCGGTGGCGGTCAACTTCATAGTCCTGATAGTTGCCTTCGAACCAGACGACTTGGCTGTCGCCCTCAAAGGCCAGAATATGCGTGGCGATGCGGTCAAGGAACCAGCGATCATGGCTGATCACCACGATGCAACCGGGAAAATCGACAAGGGCGTCTTCCAGCGCGCGCAGCGTTTCAATATCTAAATCGTTTGATGGCTCATCAAGCAGCAGCGTGTTCGCGCCGGATTTCAGCATCTTGGCCATATGGACGCGGTTGCGCTCACCGCCCGATAGCGTGCCGACTTTTTTCTGTTGATCCGGGCCTTTAAAGCCGAACGCGGAAACATAAGCGCGGCTGGCCACTGTACGCTTGCCCAAATCGATTACATCCGCGCCGTCCGAGATTTCCTCCCACACGTTCTTGTTGGCATCGAGGCTCTCGCGGCTTTGATCGACATAACCCAAAACCGCCGTCTCGCCCACTTTGATCGTGCCACTATCGGGCGTTTCCTGCCCCGCGATCATACGAAAGAGCGTGGATTTCCCCGCGCCGTTCGCGCCGATAATGCCGACGATGCCGCCCGCAGGTAGTTTAAAGGTCAGGTCGTCAATCAGAAGGCGGTCACCATAGCCTTTGCGTAAATGCTCGGTCTCTACCACAACGCTGCCAAGGCGCGGCGGCGTGGGGATCACAATTTGGCACGTTTCAGGCGCTTTGTTGGCGTTTTCAGCCAGCAGAGTGTCATAGGCCGTGATACGCGCCTTGCTTTTGGCATGGCGAGCCTTAGGCGATTGGCGGATCCATTCCAATTCACGCGCCAAAGTGCGCTGCCTTGCGCCTTCATCCCGCGATTCCTGCGCCAGACGTTTTTGCTTTTGCTCCAACCATGAGGAATAGTTGCCCTCATAAGGAATGCCGTTGCCGCGATCCAGCTCCAGAATCCAGCCCGTGACTTGGTCAAGGAAATAACGATCATGGGTGACAAGAATGACCGCGCCCTTATAATCCACAAGGTGCTGTTGCAGCCACGCGATGGACTCGGCATCCAAATGGTTCGTCGGCTCATCAAGCAGCAGCAAATCAGGCTTGGATAGCAAAAGGCGGCACAGCGCCACGCGGCGCTTTTCGCCGCCCGACAACTTCGTCACATCGGCGTCCGCTGGAGGACAGCGCAGAGCATCCATCGCGATTTCCACGGTGCGCGAAAGGTCCCACGCATCGGCAGCCTCAATTTTTTCCTGTAAATCACCTTGCTCATCAAGAAGCTTTTGCATCTCGTCGGGATCTTCGACCTCGCCCAAAAGGGCGCTAACCGCCTCAAAGCGATCCAACAAAGACTTTGTCTCGCCAAGGCCTGCCAGCACGTTTTGCTCAACCGTCAAGGCGGGATCAAGCTGTGGCTCTTGCTCTAGGTAGCCGACCGTTGTGCCATCCGCCGCAAAGGCCTCGCCACTAAAATCCTTATCCAGCCCCGCCATGATTTTCATCAGCGTGGATTTGCCAGAGCCGTTGGGTCCCAGAATGCCAATTTTCGCATCAGGATAAAAAGAGAGACGGATATTGTTCAAGACCGTCTTGCCATTGGTAAAGGTCTTGCTCACGCCATTCATCACATAGATATATTGATAGCTTGCCATCTTGTTGATTTCCTTGTGTGCTTTGTGTATTTTTTTTGCTTGTGATTGATGATGGGCGGAACGATAGCTGTTTTACTAAAAGATGGCAACGCGCCAAGCTGAAAACAGTCAGCTTATCCCCTTGTCACCCGTGATGAGTGTGGCACAATGGCTGAGTCGTCTCCTTCGCCTCCTTATTCTTTGGGGTTTTTCATGTCATCACGTGCTTTTCGCCTTCTTGCTCTTTTAGCCTTTCTTCCGCTTTGCGCTTGTAGCACGGTGGATGAAAAAGACATCAGTTCCTCTGGCGCGGGGATGGCCAAGCTGGGCGGTATGATGCGCGAGAAGGGGGAGGTTGGAGCGGCCATCGATTTTTATCGTCGCGCCTTGGCTCAAGATCCTAAGAATCTGGCGGCGATTAAGGGGCTGGCGGGCGTTTTAGAGCAGTGGGGCGATAAAGCAGCGGCGGCTCAAACCTATCGCGATGGCGTGGCGGCGCATCCAGACGATGGCGAGCTTCGCCGCAGTTATGGGCGGTTGTTGCTTTCTCTTGATGAGCCTGCGGCGGCTAAGCGCCAGTATGACGCGGCCTTGGACGAAGATAGCGATGACCTTAAGGCGCGTAGCGGCCTTGGCGTTGCGCTTGATCATTTGGGCGAGCATAAAAAGGCGCAGGCGCAGTATGAAAAAGTTTTAAATAAAGATCCGCGCAACCTCGCGACGCTCAACAATCTGGCTTATTCTTACATCCTGACGCATCGTTATGACCTTGCGATCAAGACGCTGGAGCCTGTCCTCAACAAACCTTCTGCTACGGCGGCGCTACGTCAAAATCTGGCGTTGGCTTATGGTCTTGCAGGGATGGAGGCGGATGCGCAGCGCGTGGCCAAGATGGATTTGCCGCCTGAAAAAGTTGTGGCAAACATGGACTATTATCGCCGTCAGCGCGCCGAGAGAGCCGTGAGTACAGCGCCCTATGCGGAAGTTGGAACCTATGCCACCGAAGGCATGGCGGTGGCGCAGGCGCAAAAATTGCGTGAGCAGTATGGCAAGGCGGGGGGGCTTAAACCCGTGGTCTTGCCTCAAGTGGCCTCACCGGGCGGCACGCCGCGCTTTGCCGTGCGGATGATGGGCTGTGCCCGCCCCGATGATGTTAGCCGCCTGTGCAAGACCCTCTCCGCCGCCGGCCTTCCCTGCGTCGCAAGAGGGAGGGGCGGGGAGTAAGGGGGGGGCGTTCAGTTTGTTTCTTTTTATGAGTCGCTTCATAGGGCGGTTGGTATTATGCCACAAATTTTTGAGAGAGGGCGTTGTCGAGCAGATCGCGTTCAAGTAAATAAATGGGAGCAATAGACCCATCAGCAAAAGACATTCTCAATTCTTCTTTTATTCTTGCACCATGGTTGACTTGTTTTTTGAGCCATTGGTTATCAGTGCGAATTGTAAAAATTGCTTTTTCGCAATCATTATTTATTGCCCAACCATCGCGTGTCAGAAGCATGTTTTTCGCAATACCTAAATGCCTATACGCAGGACGAATATATTCGGCGCTATAATAGGACGTAAGTCCTGTCATGTCGCTTTCAGAACGTGTCGCAGACATTACACCTATAAGCACAGTATCCCGAAAAGCTCCAATAATTGCGCGATCATAAGTTTCGGTGCAGATTAAGCCCCAATCTTCTAATGAATAGGCGTTTTCCTTAATCGGATTGGCTGTAAAGTAACGACTGTCTGTACCCATAAGTGCTTCCATGCGAATTCCTTTGTACGCCCAAGCATCTTGGGGCTTTAGAACACGATAAAGTACATGATGCGTATCAAGGGGTGTTTTCTGAGAAATTGCCGTTAAATTATTCATGGTATAACCTCGGCTTTATCCCATGCTGCATTGAAAGCAGTTTTATAAGCTGCGGCAAATGGTCCAGATTTGTGTAAAACAACATAAGGCTGTGTTTTATTATCAAATGAAATGAGAGCTAAATTATCGCCAAAAGTGAAGAAGGAAACTTGCGGCATATCTGGGGTTCTGGCTTGATGACGCAAGTCAGCCCATGTTCGTACAAAGTTGCCATCAACGGCCAGAATACGACCAGAGACATTTTTCGATTTAACAAGTTCAATCATTTTGGCTCTGTGTGTTTCAATATTTTTCCACGCATGTTGAAGGATGCGTTCGTCTGTTACTGATATGCAGACTTCACCGCCAAAACGATTCAGGTATTCGTGCATAAAATTCGAAAATTCGTCGAATCGATCATGTCCGTTGAATGTTTCGATACCTACCGGAAAACAACGAACGCCATCGTTTTCAATAAACTCCACGCCACGACCATTAAACGCCCTTGTAATATCCGCAATCGTGCCTTCGCGGGGTTGGACGTTGCCGTTTTCGATTTTGCGGATGGCTTGGGGGGTGAGGCCTGTTTCCTCGGCCAGCGCGTCTTGGCTCATATCTAAAAGGGCTCTTGCGGCTCTGATCTGGCGTCCTGTAATCATTCTTGGTGGCCTTTGTTTTTGTTCTCTGGTTGCTTGATTATAAGGGGCAATAAATTAACCCCCTCTTAACAAGCATGGTGTAAGTTTCTAAAAACGATGCTAACACCATCAAGAAAGTAATGCAATAGAACTTTTCAGTTGCGGAAAACAATCTTTTCGTGTAGTGTACAAAAATCGATGGAGAGCCAAGAAGGCTTTTCAAAACGACGCAATTAAAAGAAAACCTTGACAACGGCCTGTTTTGCCATAACTTTTTTCTAAAGGAGCTCATTATGACGAAATTCACGACAAACAAACGACCTGAAGCCGATACAGCCTCGCGTGAGCATATGGTGAAGGTTGCTGAAACGCTCAAAGTCTCTTGTTCTACCGATATGCCTCAATTTTCCGATAAAACCGTTTCCCCTCAAGTCGAACGCATTAATGAACGTGAGCTGACTTCTATTTATGCCCTTCTTGCCTATGTCGCCTATAATCAGAACGTCCGTCAAGAAACAGTCCAGATGATCGTCGAGGCCGAGTTCGGCGTCGATCATGTCGCCAAGCTCCGCCGCAATGATTATATGAGAGCCATTGAATTCCTCGTTGACATGAAGATGGACGAGATTATTAATTAATTGAGATAAAAATAAGTGTGATTCGTTTATTAGAATAAGGAAACAACGTCATGGTTTTGTGCGTATCATCCGTAGGTCGTTCATACGATTGTAAGGGCGCGGAATGTTTATTTATCAGAGCAAAAGACGCTATTGAGCGGAAAGACCTGCCTGCGATGACAAAGGCCGCGCATCATCTTTTATGGTCTTTTAAGGAAAGACAAAAAGGCTCACGTCTTTGTTTGAAAGACGTTCTTCACGCGCTTTATGAGGTTGGCGGGGATGGTGCGGTACGCCCTGTTTTAGAGAAAGCCTCTGCTTTGAAAATCGAGGTTTCTGCGCCGTTCCCGACTTATTAGGCTTTTATCTTTTGCCCTGCAAGGGAACGTTGCCGCTGCCGTGAATGGTGTTCATGCGCGCGATTTGCTTATCGATATAGGAATTGATCATCCCCACGCGATTTTCGCGCACCAACGAGCGAATGGGATCGCCGTTGTTGTTTTCCTCGGTCATCACATAACGCAAAAACGGCCCCGTCGCGTTGAGTGTTTGGTGCATACCCGCCGTCAAGCCTTGCGCCAGCATATAATTGGCGGCATTGCCCATGCCTTGTTCGGCCAGATGCATCAAGCCCATCAAACTTTCTTCGATGGATCCGGCGTGGATTGTGGTGATGACCAAATGCCCCGTCGTTGCAGCGCGCAGGATTTGTTCAGCCGCACGGGGGGATCGAACCTCGCCCACCAGCAAAAAACGAGGCGTCCAGCGCAAGGCGCGTTTGAGCGGTGAGGCCCAGTCTTCGTCCTTATTCACCTGAACTTGATAGCAATAGCCATACTCACCCACGGGGCCGTCAAGGGCGTATTCGACGGGATCTTCAATCGTGATCCCTACGCCGCCGAAGTTTTGCAGAAAATCGTTGAGAAGAGAGAATGCCGTCGTTGTTTTACCGTTGCCTGTCGCGCCAGAGATAACGATCAAGCCGTCCCGTTGCCCAAGACGGCGCAAATGCGTGCAAATATGCGATGCAAAGTTAAGCTCTTCCAGCTTGGGCACGCGGGCGCTGATGCGGCGCAGAACAACCCAATCCTGACCATTCGCAAGGCGCTGGTACGAGAGGCGAAAGCGCATGCCTTCATATTCAAAAGAGGAATCGGGGTTATCAATCTGACCGCGCAGTTGGTTGGCCAGAAGCTCAATTTCTTCTTTGTAAACGTCGGGCAGGTTGCGCGTCCAGTTGTTGGTGTAATCGCGGGCGGCGCAACGATACCGCGCAGGCGCGGGATGATCGATGCGGATATAAAGATCCATAAAGGGCAGATCACATAGCTTGTCGCTGGTTGGTGGGGCGTTTGAGGCAAACATGGGGGGAAGGCTCCTTTAACGGTTACCTGCGAATGGGGGGGAGGGGTGGGAGAGGCGTGCGCGCCTCCCCCACGGGGTGTTGCGTGTGGGGCATGCCTTGTCCAAGGGGAAGAGGCTGATTGGCCAGCCGCGCCGCAATGCGATCGATATAGGTTGACATCATGCCGATTTTATTCTCGCGGATCAGCGAGCGGATAGGATCGCCAGGCGCATTTTCTTCGGTAAAGAGATAGCGCACAAAGGGGCCATCCTCTTTCATGGTTTGATGCAAAAGCGCCGTAAGGCAGCCAGCCAGAATATCGGCAGCGCCTGTCCCCATCGCTTGCTCGGCCATGAACAAAAGGCCGGTGAGAGCTTCTTCGGGCATGCCACCGTGCAAGGTGGTGATAACGGTGTGTCCCGTTGTTGCGGCGTGAAGAAGTTGCTCGGCTGCTTGGGGTGTGCGGATTTCACCCACAAAGATATAACGAGGCCCCCAGCGCAACGCACGTTTAAGCGTAAGCGCCCATTCATCGTCCCCCTTAACCTCGACTTGGAAGCATTGGGCAAACTCGCCATGGCGACCTTTAAGGATATATTCGACGGGATCTTCGATGGTGATCGCCGTTCCGCCATAGGTATTCATGTAGTTAATGAGAAGGCCTGCCGCCGTTGTCGTCTTGCCATGGCCAGCGGAGCCGGACACAAGAATAAGGCCTTCACGTTGTCCTAAAGATGTCAGGTGGCCGCAAATATGAGGGGCGAAGCCCAGCTTATTGATATCGGGCAGCTCAGAATTAATTTGCCGCGCACAAGCCCACAGGGTTCCATCCGCCATGACTTGTTTAGAAACACGGCAACGCATGCCTTCATAGGTTAAGGTTGTGTCGGAGACATCTTGCATTTCCGCTTTGATCATCACGCCAAATTGTTCAACGGCAGGGATGAATTCGGTTGGGACAAGTTGGTTATAAGCGCTGTTACCGCGCTCACGGGCGCGGTACATGGGCGGCTCTGTCCCATCAAGGCGAACATACAGATCGATAAAAGGGAGGTCGTTGATTTTAGAGGGCATAGGAAAACCTATAGGGGTTCTTTGAGGGCCACGCGCCAAGAAAGGCGCGATTCGGTGGGGAAGGCTATTACTTCTTGCGCCTCTTCCGTTAAAATCGACTTAAGAGGTTCCTCTGGCGCGGCGCGTTTTTCAAGTTTAAGGGATGCCGCATTAACGGGAAGGCCGTAAAAAGCAGGGCCATTGAGGCTGAGAAAGTTTTCAAGGCGGTCAAGCGAACCTGCTTTTTCAAAGGTTTCAGCATAAAGCGCCAGTGCGTTGGGGGCAGAAAAAACGCCGCCCAAGCCATGAGAGGATTCTTTAGCCGTGCGTGGATGCGGTGCCGAGTCTGTTCCCGCAAAGAACATAGGCGCACCCGATGTGGCGGCGGCTATAACGGCTTGGCGATCCTCTTCGCGCTTGGCAACAGGCAGGCAAAAATGGTGAGGATTGAGGCCGCCTTCAAACAGGGCGTTTCGATTGATCCTCATATGGTGCGCGGTGACGGTGGCAGCCAGCTTGCCATGGCTGCTTTGCGCTTCGCTGACGATATAGTTGGCGGCATAGCGCGTGGTGATATGCTCCATCACAATTCTAAGAGCAGGAAAATTGCGGCGAAGCGGGATAAGGACGCGGTCGATAAAGACGGTCTCGCGATCAAAGAAATCCACGGCAGGATCAGCCACTTCGCCGTGAATAAGAAGCGGCATGTCAATCTTTTGCAGGCGATCAAGGATGTCCGAGATGGCTTGTATGTCCGTCACACCTTGGTCAGAGTTGGTCGTCGCACCTGCGGGGTAGAGTTTAGCCGCGAAAAGAATGCCCTCTTTAAAACCTCTCTCTAAATCATCGGGATCGATGGTGTCTGTCAGATAGGCCGTCATCAACGGCGTAAAGGTCATGTGGGGGGGCAGCGCCTCGCGTATCCGCTCACGATAGGCAGCAGCCGCCGCCGTTGTCGTGATGGCGGGTTTAAGGTTGGGCATCACCACGGCGCGGGCGAAGTGGCTTGCCGTATAGGGCAAAACGGCCTTCAGCATCGCGCCATCGCGCAAATGCAAGTGCCAGTCGTCGGGCTTGGGGATTGTAAGGGTTTGGAGAGGGGGCATAATGAGGGGCTTTCGAAAGAGATTCGGGGTGATTATAGACCAAAATGGAAGAGAAAAAAGAGATTGGTTAAAAAGGGAAGAGGAAGCTATAAATAGGACGTAACATCTTTTAACATCAACAGAGTTTTTGCCTCATGTCCCTTATCCCCCCCCGCACGCCTTCCGGTACTTTAGAGCTTTTGCCCCGCGATCAAATGGTTTTTCAGCATATGTTGGACGTGATCCGGCGCGGGTATGAGCGGTTTGGCTTTGTGCAGGTCGAAACCCCTGTGTTTGAGTTGAAGGACATTATCCTCACCAAATCGGGTGGCGAGACGGAAAAGCAGGTTTACTTCGTGCAATCGACGGGCGCGATCCAGCAAGGACACGCGCCGGACATGGCGTTGCGCTTTGATTTAACTGTTCCCTTGGCGCGGTATGTCGCGCAGCATGAGCGCGAGTTGGCCTTTCCCTTCCGCCGTTATCAGATCCAGCGCGCCTATCGCGGCGAGCGTCCTCAAAAGGGAAGGATGCGTGAGTTTTATCAGGCCGACATTGACGTGATTGGTAAGGACAAGCTGGATCCCGCTTATGACGCTGAGCTTCCCGCCATCATCGTGCAGATTTTTACCGAGCTTGGCATTGGCGATTTCACGATCCACTTTAGCAATCGCAAAATCCTTTTGGGCTTGCTGGATGCGTGGGGCGTCAGCGAGGGCGAGGTGCAGAAGTTGGTTTTGCGCGAGATCGACAAGCTGGATAAAATCGGAGAGGAGAAAGTGCGCGCCGCGATGGTTGCCCTTGGCCTGACCGATGATGTTGCGGGCAAGGTGTTGAAGCTTGTGGCGCTGAAGGGCGATAAGGAGGCGATGCTGGCGGCGCTACGCGCTTTAAAGGTTGATCATCCCGTTTTCCAAGAAGGCCTTGCCGAAATCACCATGATGGTGACATCGCTTCGCGCTTTGGGCGTGCCAGAGGCTCGCACGCGCATCAACCTCGCCATTGCGCGTGGCCTTGATTACTACACGGGCACGGTTTACGAAACGCTGATTGACGCGCACCCCGAAATCGGCAGCGTGTGTTCAGGCGGGCGTTATGAAAATCTGGCGGGGCTTTACACAAAGTCCAAACTGCCGGGGGTGGGGCTGTCCATTGGTGCGTCCCGTCTTTACGATCAACTCTCTTCGTTGGAGCTGTTGCCGCCTGTGCCTCACACAACGCAGATTTTGATCACGCAGCTTGAGCCTGCGCTGGCGGCGGATTATTTGGCGCTTGCGGCCACGCTTCGCTGTGCCGGTTTTACTGTGGAAAACTATCTTGAGCCAGCCAAGCTTGATAAGCAGTTTAAATATGCGGATAAGGCAGGTATGCCGCTCGCTATTCTCTTTGGCGCGACGGAGGTAGCGGCGGGAACGGTTTTGGTGAAAGTGCTGGCCAAGAAAGAACAGCGTGAAGTCCGGCGCGCTGATCTGGCTGCGACACTTCGTGCTTTGCTGACGGTTTGATTTTTTAACGATGCAGGTTTTTGGGGTATGACGTCGTCTCGCACGAAGCATAAAAGCAAGGGTTCTCATGCTTCCGAGAGGCACGGGGGGCGTGCGCCAACAACGTACAGGCCTTATAAAATGCGTGTGCCACAGGTCATCTGGCTTGTGCCGTTAGCGCTTTTGTTGGGGTTTGGCGGTGTGGTCGGCTTCTTTGTTGGTGAGGAAGTCCGCACATCAAAGGTGCAGGCCGAGCAGCTTTCTTCATTAGCGCCTTTTTTGACGTATGAAGTGAAAGAAGGCGCGGCTGAAGGCTTTTGGGCGCCTCATGCAGGGCCGTATAACCAGCGCCTTGGCTATAGCTATCTTCCCTTTTTTATGAAGACGCTGGAAAGCTATGACTATAGCATCACGGCGCAGGCGCGCACATCGGCGCTTTATCACGATTTGGTCAAAAAAGGGCTTTATCCGATTTACAAGCCTAAAATTGACGCTGGCTTGATGCTGCGGGATAGCGCCGATAGCATCCTTTATAAGGCCAGCTATCCTTCTCATATCTTTCCTGATTTTAAAAGTATTCCCAAGCTGCTGATCGATACGCTCCTGTTCATTGAAGATCGCGATTTGTTGAAGGTTGATAAGGTGGTCACGCGCAATCCTGCCATTCAGTGGGATCGCTTTTTCTATGCGGCCTTGGGGCAGGGGCTTAAGCTGTTTGCGCCGACGATTAATTTAGGCGGCGGCAGCACGCTGGCCACGCAGATTGAAAAATTCCGCTTTTCTCTAGGCGGGCAAACGGCGGGCATTACAGATAAGCTGCGGCAAATCGCTTCGGCCAGTTTGCGCGTTTATCTGGATGGCAAGGACACACGCGGCGCACGTGAGCGCATTGTGTTAGAGTATTTGAACAGCACGCCGCTTAGCGCACGCCCCAGTTTTGGCGAGATTAACAGCATCGGCGATGGCCTGTGGGCATGGTTTGGCCGCGAGCTGCCAGAGCTGGCGACGGCGCTTGGCCTGCCGGAAACGGATGAGGATTCCTTGCGGCTTAAGGCGGCGGCGTACCGTGAGGCTTTGGGTCTTATCCTCTCACAGCGCCGCCCGACCTATTACCTGCTGACGGATCGGACGGCGTTGGACGATTTAACGGATCAAACCTTGGAAAACCTGACGAAGGCGGGCGTGATTTCTGTGGTGCTACGCGACGCAACGCGGGCGGCTCACTTCCGCTTTTTGCCAGAACCGCCGCCGCCGCCCTCGATGGCTTTTTTAGAGCAGAAGGCCACGAACGCTTTGCGGGCGCATCTTTTGAAAATGCTGGGGCTTCGCAATTTGTATGAGCTGGATCGTCTTGATCTTACGGCGATCAGCACGCTGGATCAGGCGGCGCAAAAAGGCGTGACAGCGTTTTTGAAGAAAATGGGCGATCCTGAACACGTTAAGGCGATTGGCATGTATGGTTTTCGCCTTCTTGATACCGCCAACGACCTGACCAAAATTAATTGGAGCGTTTTATTGTATGAGCGCGGCGAGCAAGGCAACAAGCTGCGCGTTCAGGCCGACAATATTGATGCGCCTTTGGATATGAATGAGGGCGGCAAATTGGATTTAGGCTCAACGGCCAAACTTCGCACGCTGATTACCTATCTTGAAATTGTCGGTGAGCTTTACCGCCGCTATGCAGGCCTATCGGTTGAGGATCTGAAAGACCTGACAGAGGAAGCGCCTGATGTTTTAACGTCATGGGCGACGGTGTGGCTTTCCTCGCACCCTGATGCCTCGCTGGACGAAATGCTGCAAGCCGCGATGGATCGCAAGTATTCCGGCAACCCGTGGGAGACGTTCTTCACGGGTGGCGGCGCGATGACCTTTGTGAACTTTGATAAAGCGGAAGATTATCGCAGCATGGACTTGCGCGAGGCGATGCGCGATTCCGTCAACCTTGTGTTCATCCGTTTGATGCGCGACATCGTGAATTATACCATCGCGCAAGGCCAGCAAACGAAGCAGGAATTGTTGAGTGATCCTGACCATCCAGCGCGCAAAGACTATCTTGAGCGTTACGCGGATAAGGAAGGGATGACGTTCCTGAATAAATATCTTGCCGATTATGCCAAGCTTAATGCGGATGAGATGATCGATAAGGCGACTAGGCGGGCGCATAAGGGCGCGACGGCGCGAGCTATCCTTTTCCGTTCCTTGCAGCCCAAGGCTTCCTATGGCGCGTTTGAGGCCTACATGAAACAGGCTGTGCCCGTTCCTTTGGAGCCAGAGCGTTTGCGCAAGCTGTATGACTCCTATCCGGTGGAGCGTTATAACCTTGCGGATCGCGGCTATATCACGGGGCTCAATCCGCTAGAGCTTTGGCTTGTGGCCTATAGGGTGGCCAACCCCACCGCCTCGCGCAATGCCATTATGGCGGTGAGCAAGCCCATCCGCCTTGAAAGTTATGTGTGGCTTTTCCACCCGAAGAAAAAGGGGGCGCAAGACACGCGCATCCGCATTTTATTAGAGTTGGACGCGTTCGCCCGCATCCAGCAGCGCTGGGCGCGTTTGGGTTATCCTTTCGATAAACTTGTGCCCAGCTTTGCGACATCGATCGGAAGCTCTGCCGACAGACCCGGCGCGTTGGCTGAGTTGGCGGGCATTTTGCTAAACGATGGCTTGCGTAAGCCGATGCAGCGTTTCGAAGCGTTGCATTTTGCGACGGGCACGCCGTTTGAAACTGTTTTAAAGCCCGCAGGGGATAAGGTGGAGCGCGTTCTTGATCCAGCGATTGCCCGCGTGGCGCGTGCGGCTATGATAGAGGTTGTGGAAAACGGAACGGCGCGACGCTTGCGGGGCGCTTATGGGGATGAAGAAGGCAGGCCGCTGATGATTGGCGGCAAGACGGGGACGGGCGATCATCGCTATGATGAATATGGCGCGGGACATCGGTTGATTTCCTCACGCGTTGTCAACAGAACAGGCACGATTGTCTTTTTCATCGGCGATAAGTATTTTGGGACGGTGACCGCGCATGTCGCGGGCGAGGAGGCGGGCAACTATAAGTTTACCAGCGCGCTTTCGGCGCAAATGCTCAAGTCCCTTGCGCCTGTGTTGCAGCCTCTCATCGCCCTCCCCAAACCCAAAGAGCCAGAGCCTGCGCCAGAGCAACAGCCAACGGCCTTGCCGCCAGAAGCTGTGCCTGCTGCTCCTCCTGCGCTGCCCGTTGCAGAAAAACCGAAAGTGGTGAAGGCAAAACCAAAACCAGCGCCGAAACCCGCTTATGTTCTGCCGGAATCCAATCAAGACTTGATGATGGATATCTTGCCGCAATAGACAAACAACGGCTTTTTGCCGTATGGTTTTCTTATGATTCGAAAGACTATCTCCTTTGTTGTTCTCGGTGTTGCGCTTTGTATGATAAGCAGCGCGACCTTGGCTGCCAGTCCCCAAAAACTTGGCCAGTTCGGTTATTGGACGGCCTATCAGCTGACGGAAGGCAACGCCCCCGTTTGCTATATGACCATCACGGCCAAGCCCCCCCTCAAGAAGGGCGAGAAGAAAACCAAACGCGGCGACATTGTTTTGATGATCACGCAGCGTCCGTCAGAAGGCGCGTTGGATGTCGTCAGCTATGCCGCAGGGGCGAAGTTTAAACCTGCCAGCGATGTATCGGTTCAGATTGGCAAGAAGAGTTTTGCTATGTTCACGCAGGATGATACGGCGTGGTCACGCGACGGCGCGGCAGATCGCGCCCTTGCCGCTGCGCTGCGAACGGGGCAGAGCGCCACTCTAACGGGGACGCTGGCTTCCGGCGCGGCGCTGGCCGATACTGTCAATTTGAAAGGTTCTGGTGAGGCTTATTACGCGATTGGCAAGGCCTGCGGGCTTGAGGTTGCTAAACCAAAAACGGCGATTCAAAAGGCTGTTAAAATAGAGCCAAAAACGACAAAAAAGGGCACTAAAACGACGCCTAAAACGACCCTTAAGAAGAACTAATGCCAACGGCCTTATGAACTGACCTATTGGTTTTTGCCATAAACCGTCCCTCCCTCTTTCGTCATCCCGCGCGACGCTCATGCGTCGCTTCGTGCGGGATGACGGAGACGGGGATAGGAGAAAATCCCGTTAAGGCTCTATGAGCCCTTTCATCGGGCTGTTGGTATAACGCAACTTTTGACAAAGCCCCTTGTCATAGGGCATTGATGCGCTCATGAAGAACACCGATAACATCCTTGGCCATGCGGCGCGGTTTGCGCCGACCGAAACCCTGATTGACGGCAAACGCAACCTTGTCGGCTTGACGCTGGAGGAGCTGAAGGCTGAGATGGCCTTATTGGGCTTAGAGGCTTTTCGCGCCAAGCAACTGTGGACGGCGCTATACTGCCACGGCCACAGCGATTTTAACGATATGACGACGCTGGCCAAGGCAGCGCGGGAAAAGATCGCCGCGCATTTTGTGGTGGGGCGTCCCAAAATTATTGCCGCACCTGTGTCGGTGGATGGCTCGCGCAAGTGGCTGCTCGCCATGCCTGCGGACGGGCATGAGATTGAGGCCGTCTATATCCCCGAAGAAGATCGTGGCGCGCTTTGCGTTTCCTGCCAAGTTGGCTGCACGAACAAATGCAGCTTTTGCCACACGGGCACGATGCGTCTTGTGCGTAATTTGGATGCTTCGGAAATCATTATGCAGGTGATGGCGGCGCGTGACGCGATCAAGGAATGGAAGGTGCCCGACCTTGAAAAGCGTATGCTCTCTAACATTGTGCTGATGGGCATGGGCGAGCCTTTGTTCAACTATGCGAATGTTGCCAAGGCGCTCAAGATCATTATGGACGAAGGCGGCCTTGCGATTGGCAAGCGCCGGATCACGCTGTCCACCTCTGGCGTTGTGCCGATGATCCGCCGCTGTGGCGAGGAGCTGGGCGTCAATCTGGCGATTAGTCTTCATGCCGTGACGGATGAGGTGCGCGATGTGCTTATTCCGCTGAATAAGAAATACCCGATTGCCGACCTAATCCAAGCGTGCCGCGATTATCCAGCGGCCAGCAATGCGCGGCGCATCACGTTCGAATATGTCATGCTGAAGGGCGTGAACGACAGCCCCGCCGATGCGCGGGCTTTGGTGAAGCTTTTGGAAGGTATTCCGGCGAAGATCAATCTGCTGCCCTATAACCCGTGGCCCGGTTCTCCTTACGAGTGTTCGGATGATGCGACGATTCAAAAGTTTGGCGACATCGTTAACCGCGCAGGCTATGCCAGCCCCATCCGCACCCCCCGTGGCCGCGACATCATGGCCGCGTGCGGCCAGCTGAAATCCGCGAGCGTGAAGGCGCGGGCGAGCCAAGAGCGGGACGAATAATACTTGATACGTATCGCATATCATGCTAGGATGAGCCGTTCATGATTAAATCGTTCGCCTGCAAGGAAACTGAAAAAATATGGAGAGGCGTGTCGTCGCGAAAGTTTCCGCGTGCGATACAGGATCGTGCGCTTAGAAAACTTCGGCAGCTAGATGCCGCGCAGACTATAGATGATTTGCGCATTCCCCCAAGCAATCATTTGGAAGTGCTGCGAGGGAATCGTAAGGGGCAGATGAGTATCAGAATTAATAATCAGTGGCGTCTTTGTTTTGTCTGGGATCGTGACAAAGCTTCGCATGTTGCAATCATCGATTATCATTAAAGGGAGGAGCCCATGGCCCGACTACACAACCCGCATCCAGGTGATATTCTGAAAGAAGAGTTCTTGAATGAAATTGGGATCAGTCAGAACAAACTTGGCCAGTCTATTGGCGTGCCGCCGAACCGTATTCACGCGATTGTGAAGGGCGAGCGCGATATTACGGCGGATACGGATTTGCGCCTGTGCAAGTTCTTTGGCCTTTCCGATGGTTATTTTTTGCGGTTACAGAACGCTTATGACACCTTAGAAGCAAAGCGTAAAATTGCGACAGATATTGCGAAGATTAAGATGTTTAAGCGGAGCGCAGAAATACGCTCCAATCCGCGAGCGTAAAGGCGCGGGCGAGCCAAGAGCGGGACGCATAGGCAAACAATTCTGCCCTTCGTTATACTACCTATGCGTTGAATCCGAGGTCTGTTTGTTTTTTCAAAATGAAACGGGATT
>DYNT01000011.1 GCA_020720905.1 Micavibrio aeruginosavorus | reverse complement strand
AACAGGTCTCCGCGGCCAAAAAGTTTTCGGGTTTTCAAGTTGACGTAGTATATAGCCTGTCTCAAACAAAATGAGCATGAAAAAAGAAACCAAAGGGGATGCCAGCCTGTGCTGGCATGACGAGGTTTGTGTTTGGTTTCAATCCAATACCGTCATCCCCGCGAAGGCGGGGATCCCATTTGTTTGAATCAATTTATGTGGCGTAGGCTATAGCCATAGTTTTGCCGCTTCCTACGCCTATGACTTAAGGTGTGATCCAAAAAGAAAAGGGATAGGCTGATGATAAAACGTGTTGTTCGTGTTTCTGCGGTCATGACTGTGGGCATACTTTTCCTTGGCTCCATGCCTGCCGTGGCCGATGGGGGGCCGCGCATCACCCTTAAGGAAAACCAAAGCCTAACGGGACGGTTTGTGCATGAGCATCCGGTGCAGGGGTTTGATGAGCCTCTCCGCAGCGAGGGGCGTTTTAGCGTGTCGGGCAAAGACAAAATCGTGTGGACGATTGAAAAGCCGATGGCCACGACAACAACGCTGACGCCAGAGGGGCTGACGCAAAGCGTTGGTTCGTTTGCTTTGCTTAAACTGAACCGTCAAAAAATGCCGTTTCTCTCTGAGGTTCAAAAGAATCTTCTGTGGGCTCTGGCAGGCAACTGGGAAAAGCTGAAGAGTGATTTTACGATCACCAGCGCTTCTATGCCAAACCATCGTTGGACGGTGACGTTTGTTCCCAAGGACAAGGCGGGGACAAAGAAGCCATTTCAAAAGATCGTCGCGCAGGGCGCGCGTTTTGTTGAAAACGTCGAGATTCTCTTGCACAACGGCGTGACCGATCACGTCTCCTTTTCGGAAACAATCATCACAACGCCATAAAGTGAAGAGAAGGAAGAATGGGGGAGGGAGGGGGATGCCTTGCGTCTTAGCGGACGTAGACGTGAACCTCTGCCGTCTTGGCGTCTTGAGTTTGTGTGCCGCTCACGGTAATGCGCGAGGGGGCAAGGCCAAGTTGAACCAGAGAGCGCTTAACGCCTTCCGCATTGCGGGCAGCGGATTCTTGCATGGTGGCCAGTTCAGAAGGCTCACCCTTGGCTGGTGTTATGCCAATAACGGAAAACTCGGCATCAGGCTTGCGCGATATTACCGCGCTGACTGCGCCCGCTAATTGTTGTTCATATTCGACGTTGGGCTGATTGTAGCGGATCAAAACTAAAAGACGCCCTGTTGAGGGCGCCACGGCTGTATTCGAGGCGGCGGAATCAACGCCGCCTTTCTCTTCCATATAGGCGCGTGGTGACATGGGGGAGGGGCCGATTTTACCGCTATCAACGGGCATCATCGGCGCTGCCGCTGGGGCTGGCGCATAGGCCGATGTTTGTCCGCCAAACGGGTTGCTGGCGGCATGTGGCAACATCATCACCGGCGATGGGTTGACGATGACAGGACGGTTGCCGATGCTGTTGCCCAACAGTTCCCCTCGTGTGATGGCAAAGGCCAGCGCTTGAAGGTTGGTGCGCTCAGTCGTCAGATAAGTCGTCTGCCGTTGAATATCATCGGCAACCTGATTGCGCAGGTAATCCAATTGAACAACCAAGCGGCTGACTTCATCGCGCAACAGTTTCAGTTGGTCATGATCTTCATCCACAGCGCCAGAAAGCAAGAAGCCCGCTTGAACGGATTCGAGCATATAGGAGGAGAGTGAAGCATCCGCCGCGACAGCCGTTTGAAGGGCATTAAGGCGGTTGAGCGAGTTGGTGACTTCGTTCAAGCTGCCTTCGGCTTCTTCCCATTGGCGGAGAAGAATGGGGTTGCCCCGTGTTGTGCCGTTTTGAAGGCGCGCTGTGATCGCGGCTACGGTGCTGTGATACTGCACAGCGCCTGCCGCGCCATTGGCGCGCAGAACCATAAACTCACTGGCGTTGAGGTTGACGGAAGAACGGAGGCGAAGAACCTCGTCCCGTAATTCAAGGGCGCGGTTGCCAACCATGGTTCCGCTGGAAGGGCCAAACCCTGCCAGTGAATCATTGACGCCACTTCCTGATGACGACAATGTTGAGGAAACCTCTTGCGACGCCAATTGCATGGGCGTGCTTTCTGGCATGGCTTCCAAAGCAGGCGCGGGATCTTCAGCCGGAGGCGTCAGAGTCTCAGCCTTGTCGGCATCGACAACTTTGCGGGGTTCGGTCTTATTGAGATTATTGACCGAGTTGAATGTTCCAGAAGCTGCCCAAGCAGGCGTACTAACTGAAAACAGTGTGGCCAAAAGGGCGGCCAGAACAATTTTGCGGAGCATCGCAAATCCCTTCGTTTGCATCACGTTACACCTACTGCCGATTGCGGTGGCTATAGAAAACCGTAGAACCCTAAACGTACACTATTTAGAGGCAACGGGTAGAAATTCCAAGCACTCTGATAATGATTCTTTTACACTTTAATTTGTTAACCACTTGATAACAAGCTTTATCAACAAAAAGGCCTTGTGGCTATTGCGCCACAGTGTCAAAAGAAGAGAGAAAGGGAGCCTCTTATGGAGCCAAAAGCCAAAAAACAGCCTGCAAAAACGGAGATTCAAACCGTAACGCCTGATGAGGCAGGGATTCGCCTTGATCGTTGGTTTAAGCGGCATTTCCCCGTGATAACCAACAGCCAGCTTCAAAAAATGCTTAGGACGAAGCAAATTCGGGTCGATGGCAAGCGTGTTGATTCGGCTCTAAGGCTAGAGGCAGGGCAAATGTTGCGTCTTCCTCCTCACGTGATGGGCGATTCTTTCGTTTCTCCGTTGGCTTCGCCGGACGCTCCCCTTAAGCGCCCCTTACGTAATCCGAATAAGTTGAAGAGCCTGATCCTTTATGAAGACGAGGATGTCGTGGCGCTGAATAAGCCTGCGGGGTTGGCGGTTCAAGGGGGCACGGGGCTGAAGGAAAATCTTGATGATAGTTTGATGGCTTTGAGTCTGGATGGTGTGACGCGCCCCAAGCTGGTGCATAGGCTGGATCGTGACACCAGTGGCGTCCTTCTTATTGCGCGTAATGATTTTGCCGCGATGAAGCTGGCCGCTTCGTTTCGCGCACGCTCAACGCAAAAGATTTATTGGGCGGCGACAGTGGGCGTGCCGATGCCCGAACTGGGACGCATTGACGCGCCTCTTATTAAAAAAGGTCAGGTCATGACCATCGCGGATGATGAGGCTTTAACGAGCCGCGAGGCCAAAAGCGCTGTGACGCTTTACCGCGTTGTTGAAAGCATCCCTCAGGTGATGGCGTTTGTGGCTTTGTGGCCTTTGACGGGGCGCACGCATCAGCTGCGTGTGCATTTGGCGCATCTTGGCACGCCGATTTGGCAAGATCCTCTCTATGGGCTTATAAAAGGAGAGGAAGAGCTGAAGGGCTTGACGGCGATGAACCTTGGCGCGGGGCTTCACCTTCATGCGCGGCAGTTGATTATCCCGCATCCGCGTCGTGGTGTCATCAATGTAACCGCGCCTTTAAGCGCGGCGATGCAAAAGACATGGCGCTGTTTCGGTTTTTCTGAAAAGGCTCGTGTTGATTTCGACGACATTTAAAAGGAGAGCGACGATGACAAAGGCTAAAACAAAGTTCAAAAAGAAGACAGCCTCAACAGGTCTTGTGCGTTCGTTTTTGATCGTTTTTGTCCTTCTTTTGGCGATTCCCGTCCTTGGCCTCGGCGTTGTTCTGGCGACGTTTGATGTGAACGATCATCGTGAGGCAATCGCGCAAAGGCTTTCAAAAGAAAGTGGGCGGACGATTAAGCTTGCAGGCCCTGTGCGGTGGCATTTTTCTTTGGATCATGGTGTCAGCATTGCTGTTGATGATGTCACGCTTGGCAATCCATCATGGGCTAGTCGCCCGCTTATGGCTCAGATTGGGCATGCTCAATTGCATGTGGACGTTATGGCATTGTTGCAAAAAAAGCTGAAGATCGTGGCTTTTGAGGTCAACCGCGCCGATATCCAATTGGAGACAGGGGCGGGCGGCGAAACCAATTGGTCTTTTGAGTCTAAGAAGGCGGCTTTGTCCGAGGGCGAGGCAAAGACGGAACAGAAAAAAAAAGACGCTGGTGCGTCTTCTCTGACGTTAGATGTTCAAAGCGTGACCATTTCTGATTCTCGCGTTGGGGTTAAAGGAAAAGATGGTGCGTTGAGCCTCTATGATATTCCCAAGCTCACCCTAGTGAGCGGAGCAAAGGGTGTGCGCATCCATTACAGTGGTCTTGTGGCGGGGGTTGTGAGCGACCTTGCAATAGTGGGCGGGCGATTAGAGGCGGTCATGGGAGCCTCATGGCCGTTTAACATGCAGGCTGTCTATGGCGATCTTAAGTTTGATGCGCGTGGCTCCTTGGTGGATCATATCAAGAAGATTGTGCTTGATGACTTCCTCTTGGTGGCGGGGTCGTCCAAAGCTCACGGCGCGTTGACGGTCGCCTTAAATGGGGCGCGTCCTTTGATAACGGGTTCGGTGCAAAGCCCCCATCTTAATCCTTCTGATTTCACTTTTGCGCAGAGGAGCAAGGATGACGCGGAGAAGGCCGGACCTGGCGAAAAGACAGAAGCAAAAAAATCTTCGAATCTTTTTAGTCGCAAGCCTTTGGCTTTGGGGGGGCTTCGGGCGGTTGATCTTGATCTTAAGGTAACCCTTGCTGAACTTGTTATGGGACTCACGACGATCAAGGACGTCGTGTCGCCCGTTGATTTGCGCCAAGGCCGTTTGGTGCTTACGCCGTTTACCATGCTGGTTGCTGGTAGCAAAACAGAAGGCGGCTTGACGTTGGATGCCTCGCAAAGCGTGGCGCACGTGGCTACCAATGTCAAAGCGCAGACCATTGACCTTTCCCGACTTTTTAAAATGGGCGGCATTGAATCTTTTATCGCGGGGAAAAGCGACTTTGCTATGAATCTTACAACATCAGGCAGCAGTCTTCATGAGTGGGCCTCTTATGCTAACGGAAGCCTTGATGTCTCGATGAAAGCGGGAAACATTTCCCCTAGCGAGTTGAAGCAGATGGCTGGGGCGCTTTTGGATGTCTTTGCGCCCGGCGTTGGGTCTTTGACGTCAACGGGGGTTAAGTGCATGGTCGCTCGTTATCAGGTGACAAATGGATTGATGGAAACCAAAGGGCTTCTTATCGACACGGATATGACGACGATTGCGGGAAGCGGTTATATCAATTTGGCGGATGAGCGTATCAATATGAACCTTCGCACGAAGCCCAAGGGCGTTGGCTTGGGCAGCGCCCTGCCGCCCATGAAGATTTATGGCGCTCTTGCTGCGCCATCCTTTACATTGGATGCGGCAGGCGCCGTGCAAAAAGTGGTTGGCCTTCTGATCGGTGGCCAAGGCACTGTGGATGATGGCGTGCCGACGATGCTGACGGCTCCAGAAGGGCAGAACGCTTGCGTGGCGACGCTTGATCATCCGGCGGCGGCAAAAGTATCGACCTCTGCCACAACGCCGCTGGTCAGGGGGAAGCTGGATGATGTTAAGGATGCCGTGAAGGGGATTGGCGGGGATCTTCTCAAAGGATTAGGCAGTACACTTTTAGGACAATGAAGAAAATCTTATGACAAAGCACAAAATAAAAACCGTTCCTGTTTATGATGTGGTTGACCATGACGGCGCGTTTGCGCTTCATCGTGATGGTCGCTTTTTGATGACGCCAGCGGGCAAACCCTATGTCTTTCCGATGGAAAAACTAGCGCTTGCGTTGGCGCAAGAATGGCGTGCGCAGGGTGAGAAGGTTGTTCCTGCCACAATGCCTTTGACACAGTTAGCGGCCACGGCCTTTGACATCGTGGGGCAAGACCGCGCCAAAATCGTACGTGGTTTGGTGGCCTATACGGATAGCGATTTACTTTATCATTTTGCGGAAGAGCCGGATGCGCTGGCTGAAAAGCAACGGCAGTTGTGGCAACCTGTTTTGGATTGGTGCGCGGCGCGTTATGGTGTCCGATTTGTTGTGGGATGCGGCGTGATGCCATTGCCACAACAGCCTGAAACAGCGCCGCGACTTACAGCGATTCTTGAAACGATGGATGATCTTCACCTGTCAGGGCTAAGCAGCGCGACGGATTCTTCCGGTTCTTTGGCGCTTGGGCTGGCCTTGGCTGAAGGCTTTAAAAACGCTGATGAGATTTTTACGGCCTCAGCTTTGGATGTGCTGCATCAAGCTATCCGTTGGGGCCGTGATCCCGTGACGGAGGCTCGTCACGACGCGCTTTTAAAAGACCTGTCGGCGTGCGAGCAATGGTTCGCGTTGCTGAAGAGCTAAAGATTTTTAGGGCCGTGCCACATTGATGCCGCCCGCTTCGCCTATTTCTTTTTCTCGAACTTGATGGCGATAAAGCGCATCTCGCCTTGCCGATCAACCAAAAGCAGGATAGGTTTTCCCGCCTCCTTGGCCTCTTGCGTAATGGCGGAAAGCTCTTTGGCCGTTTTAACGTCCTTTTGTCCCGCTTCGCTGATGACATCGCCAATCTGAAGGCCTGATTCAGCCGCAAGGCTGCTGGCCGGAGCCCTAATGATGACAACGCCGCCTGCTTCTTTGCTGATCTTGAACTTTCTGCGTAAAGCCTCGGTCATGGGCGTGACCTCGATGCCCAGCGCTTCAACCCTATCCGCTTGCTGAGAGGGGGGCGGCGCGTTGGAGAGAAGCGTTTCCTCTTTCTCTTCGTCCTCGGCATTGAGCTTGGCAATGGTGATTGTCAGCGCGACTTCCTTGCCTTTGCGAATGACGCCAAGGGGAACGGCCCTGCCAATTTCCGTGTCGGCAACATAGCGCGGCAAGCGGTGCATTTCGGAAACGGGCTTGCCGTCATAGGTCACGATGATATCGCCAATGGCAATGTTGGCTTTGGCGGCGGGGCCGTCTTGGGTGATGCCAGAGACAAGCGCTCCTCGCGGCGCGCCAAGGCCAAGGCTTTCCGCAATTTCAGGCGTGACGGACTGAATGCGCACGCCGATCCATCCGCGTTTGGTGGCCCCCGTCGCCTTCAGCTGATCGATGACGTTTTTAGCCATTGAGGCGGGAATGGCAAAGCCAATGCCAATCGATCCACCCGATGGCGAATAGATGGCCGTGTTCACACCGATCACTTCGCCGTTCATGTTGAACATGGGGCCGCCCGAATTGCCGCGATTGATGGGCGCGTCGGTTTGCAGGTAATCGTCATAGGGCCCTGAATTAATATCGCGCGCACGCGCCGAGAGAATACCCGCCGTGACCGTTCCGCCAAGACCAAAGGGATTGCCAATAGCCAGAATCCAATCCCCGACACGCGCCTTATCGCTATCGCCAAAGGTCAACGCGGGAAGAGTCTTTTTGCTTTCGACTTTTAAGACGGCCAAATCTGTTTTCTTATCGCTGCCGACGACGGTCGCGGGCAGGTTGGTGTTGTCTTGCAAGATGACCGTGATTTCTTCGGCATCTTGAATGACATGTTGGTTGGTGACGATGTAGCCAGCCGGATCGATAATAAAGCCAGAGCCCAAGGCGTTTGTTTTATGCTTACGCAAGGGGATGTCGCCTTCGCCTTGGGGAAGAAGGCGTCCGCGATGTTCTTTGAAGTCGCGAAAGAAATCTTCGAAAGGCGAGCCTTCGGGAAATGGAAATTCAAAGGCTTGGAAAGGATCCTTTTGCGTGATGGTTTGCGTTGTTGAGATGTTGACAACGGCGGGGAGAAGTTTTTCCGCCAAATCAGCAAAGCCTTCGGGGCCGCTTCGCGCCTGTGCAGCGAGCGGTGAGAGCAAGGCGGCGAGAAAAAGGACAAGAAGGAAAGAATGACGAAGAACTTTGCGCATGTTTCTTAACCTCGCGTTAGGTGGTTTAGTCGTTCGATGTTTTTTTAAAACATCGAGGGGATGTTAAAAGGTCATACTAAGCACACTTTAAGCGTTGGCTTTTAAATCACCCTCCCGCAAGGGGAGGGGGATTTATGGTGCTTGTCTTTGCCAACTCTTCATTCACGTTGGGTCTATCGCAAAAAACTTTGGCCATTTTGTGGCGCTTACTTGGTCAACGCGCCGCCAAAATAACGAAAGAACTCACCGTCAGGATTAAGGATGTAGGTGGTGTTGTCAGGCTTCAGACCTTCGCGGTAGGCCAGCATGGAGCGCCAGAAAGCAAAGAATTGGGGATCGCGCCCTGTGGCCTCGGCCATGATCTCTAGTGATTTGCGATCACCTTCACCCTTGATCTTTTCGGCAGCGCCTTGGGCTTCGGCCAGAATGATGGTGGCCTGACGATCAGCATCGGCAACGATTTGTGTTGCTTCTTGTTGCCCGCCTGCGCGGATTTGCGCGGCTTCTTGCTCGCGCTCTGAGCGCATGCGGGCAAAGACGGCATCACTGGTTTTTTCGGGCAAGTCGGTGCGGCGAATGCGTAAGTCCACGATTTCGACGCCGAAATCTTTGGCCTCAGCGTTAAGAAGCTCACGGATTTTGTTCATCACGCCCACGCGGTCAGGTGAAAGAAGCGTGGCCAGTTTGACCGTGCCCAAAACGCTGCGCAAGGTTGAATTGAGCATACTGCTCAGGCGGTCATGCGCGATGCGTTCTGTCCGTAAACGCTGGAAGTACAAGAGGGGATCATTGATGCGATAGCGGGCGAAGGCATCGACCTCCAGCGGCTTTTGTTCGGCCAGCATGATTTCTTGTGAGGGCGCATCAACGGCCAAAACGCGCTTTTCCAAGAATGCGACATCTTGGATATAGGGTGTTTTAAAGTGCAGGCCAGAGGCATCCACAACGCGCACGATATCGCGGAATTGAAAGACGATGGCTTGCTGCGTTTGCTGCACGACGTAATAGCTGTCGCCGATCCCGTAAAGCGCGATCACGATGGCCGCAAGGGTGAACATAAGACGACCGTTCATGGGGCGTTTCCTTCTCGTGAGGTGGTGCGATTTTTCAGCATGTCTTGCAAAGGATAAAGGGGCATGGTTCCCGCGCCCTTATCGGTGATGATTTTTTGCGCGTTGCCCAAAATGGTTTCCATCGTCTCTAGGTACAGGCGCTTGCTGGTGACGTCTTTTGAGACGGCATAGGCCGCCAGAACTTCTTTGAAGCGGTCAGCATCGCCCTTGGCCACGGCGATTTTTTGATCGCGGTAGGCCATGGATTCTTGCACGAGCTTGGCGGCCTTGCCCTTGGCTTCGGGGATGACCTTATTGACGTGCGCCGCCGCCTGATTTTGGAAACGCTCCATATCAAGGCGGGCGTTCACAACGTCTTGGAAGGAGGCTTTGACTTCCATCGGAACAGCGACGGTTTGCAAGTTGATTTGCGTGACGATGATGCCCGCTTTGTATTCGTCGGCAATCTCTTGCAGACGCTTGCGGGCTTCCTCGGCAATTTGGGCGCGGCCTTCAGTCAGGGCAAATTGCAGCTTGCTTTGGCCGATCACTTCGCGCATCGCGCTTTCCGCCGCCATCTTAACGGTGACTTCGGGGTCGCGAATTTCGAAGAGGTAGTCTTTAACGTCACCCACGCGCCAGAAAACGGTGAACTGCACGTTGATGATGTTTTCGTCTTGCGTCAGCATCATGCTTTCTTCGGGAACGGCGCGCGCGCCTTCTGTATCGCGTGATCCTTTGCGAAAGCCGATTTGAATTTCGTTTTGCGCGGTCACAACGGGCGTTGAAACGCTTTCGATGGGCGAGGGGAGGTGATAACGCAGCCCCGGTTGTTCGGTGCGATTAAACGCGCCAAAGCGCATGATCACGCCGACTTGATCCGCGCCGACCATATAAAGGCCGCTGACAAGCCACAGGCCGATAAGAAAAGCCAGACCTGCTAAAACCGATTGGAAATGGCTTTTCGGTTTATAAGGATCGATGAAATCTTTGATCTTGCGCCAAAGCTCTTGAAAGTCAGGGGGAGGAATGACGTTGTTCGGCGGGCCGCCAAAGGAATCGTCGCCACGTCCTTTTGATGGCTGCGACCAATTTCTGTTGCGGTTGGGGGAATCGTTGGAGCCGTTGGGTTTGTTTGATCCCCAAGGACCTTCATCATCGTTTCCGGTCATAGACTTGATTCTTTCATGGTGAGCCGAGGCCTCAACATTAAAGAATGGGCGCAGAAAGTCAAATGCTCGTGAAAAAAATTAAAGGTGAAGCGTAGTGGCTAACATTTGCAGCCCCCGCCGAAGATAGCGGCCTTTGCGGGAGTATTTAAAGCTTCCCGCAAGGCGACGTCTTTCCTCGTTGAGTCTTTTGACTTTTTCAGAGGGCTCAAAGATGGGGTGTTTGAACAGGGGGAGGGGGGTCCATATAATGCATCCCATTGTGCTGAGGTGTTCTTTTTGTGTTGCGTTAGCGGTTTCAAGAAGCGCGTTGAGTTTCTTTTGATCCAAATAGTCGCCATCAGCAAGGGGGGTGATGCCAGAGCCATGATCGGGAAGAATAGCAATGAGAGTGTTGCCCAGCATGCTGGCTCTCAATTCGTGCCCTGCTTTGGGATAGTGGATTTCAAAAAAAGGCAGGGCATAGGCAAAATCTTTGGCGATTGTTGATTGTGTATGGGGCTTAAAATACCCCAGACAATCCATGCCCCAGTTTTTTAAAGGCGCTTTTTCATCGGTATAATGAAGGCCATCAACGACAACGCGACGAAACCCAAACAGCATGTGGGCGCTATCGGCCTTGTATTTCTTGACGAGTTTTTGGGCATGCTGAATAAAATCAGCGCTTTTTTGATGATAGGATGTGATGGCTTGATCAAGCTTAGTGCCTTGTCGCACGCTATAGCAGTGAAAGTTAACGGCGTCGGTGGGGCAAGACATCCAGCGGCCTCCTTTTGTGATAAAAAATAAGTGCTCAAAAGGGTAAAAACGAAAAAAATCCCCTCGAGGAGAGGCTATACTGGAAATGTGGCAATTTTATGAGGCGTTTTGCCTTGGCGCGAAGGTTTATAGACTTGTTGGAGGCCAGTGTTATGATGTTCTTCCTAGGCTGATGAACCTCTCACTTTTTTGTTGTTTATGTCCACTTCTTCTTTTCTTGGCGTTGAGGCTTCTTTCGCAGGGCGGCGATGGGTGGCGCGTGCCTATGATGAGCGGCAGGTATTAGCCATCGCGCAGCGTCACGCTTTGCCCGATATTCTGGCGCGGAGCCTAAGCGCACGCGGCCTGACGGTGGAAACGGTGGAATCGTTTTTGAGCCCGCGCTTGCGGGATTCCATGCCCGATCCTTCGCTCCTTCAAGATATGGATAAGGCCGTTTCGCGCTTTGTTCTGGGGCTGGAGAATCATGAACGTGTCGTTGTTTTTGGTGATTATGACGTGGATGGCGCAACGTCTTCAGCGCTGTTGATCCGCTTTGCGCGGGCGCTGGGTCATAAGATTGATCTCTATATTCCTGACCGCCTCAGCGAAGGGTATGGTCCCAATGAGGCCGCCATGAAAAAGCTGGCGGGGCAGGGCATTACGTTGGCGATTTGTGTGGATTGCGGCACGACGGCTCATGCGCCGCTGGCGGTGGCAAGGGAGGCGGGGCTTGATGTGATCGTGATCGACCATCATGCGGCGGAGCCTTCTTTGCCGCCTGCGGTCGCTGTCGTGAATCCTAACCGCCTTGACGACGCCATGACGGACATGCTGGGAACATTGGCCGCCGTGGGCGTGACGTATCTGTTCGTTGTGGCTGTGAACCGCGCTCTTCGCGAAGCGCGGTTCTATAGCGATGCGCGGCCAGAGCCGGATTTGAAACAATGGCTGGATCTTGTCGCGCTGGGAACCGTGTGTGACGTTGTGAAGCTGACAGGGCTTAACCGCGCCTTTGTCGCGCAAGGGCTGAAGGTGATGGAAGCGCGGAGCAATGTGGGGATAGCGGCGCTGGCGCGGGTCAGCGCGGCCACGCCGCCATTTGACACTTACACGGCTGGCTTTTTGCTGGGGCCTCGCCTGAACGCGGGCGGGCGCGTGGGCAAGGCCAACACGGGCGCAAGGTTGCTGACGATGGAGGATGAGGCCGAGGCCATAGGCGTGGCCGAGTATTTGGGGCAGTTGAACAGTGAGCGCCGCGCCATTGAAGCCGACGTTTTGGCGCAGGCCGAGATGATGATTTTTGATGAGGACGCGCCGCTCACGTTCGTTGCGTCAGAAAACTGGCATGCGGGAGTGATCGGCATCGTCGCCTCGCGGCTGAAGGACAAATTCCATCGCCCCGCGATTGTGATTGGCATCGATCAGGCGCTTGGCAAAGGATCGGGGCGCAGCGTCGGGCATGTTGATTTGGGCGCGGTGGTTATCGCGGCGCGGCAGGCGGGGCTTTTGATCAATGGCGGCGGGCATAAGATGGCGGCGGGGCTGACGGTCGCCAAGGACAAAATTGAGGCGCTTCACGCCTTTTTGGCCGAGCGCATCGGCAAGCAGTTAGAGGCCGAGCCGTTTGTCCCGACCTTGACGCTGGACGGGCTGGTTTCGGCAGGCGCGTTGGATAGCGCGTTTGTGGAGAGGCTCTCGGCCCTCGCGCCCTTTGGCACAGGCAATGCCGAGCCGCGCTTTGCTCTGGCGGATTGCAAAATCATTCGCGCCGATATCGTGGGCGAAAAGCACGTGCGCGTGATCGCCAGTCAAGGCGGCGCGTCTCTTGCCGCCATCTCTTTTCGCGCCATGGAAAGCGACCTTGGCGCATCGCTTCTGGCGCATGTCGGCCATAGCGTTCATCTGGCAGGTCACGTTCGCCGCAACGTATGGCAGGGGCGAGAGACAGTCCAGCTTAACATCGACGATGCTGGAAAGGGGGGGGCATCCACGACAATCCCGCAGCGTGCTTAGATCCTCTTGCCAGAGTTATGAAATCAGCCAAAAATCACTCACGGATTTGCCCGATGAGCCCTTAAGCGAAGTGGATAGGAAAGCGCAGAAAATAGATGACGACGACGAAAAAAACGGGAACGGGTGGACTGGCCTCTAAAAGGCGTGAGGCGGTGCGCGTTAAAACGGCCAAAAAGCGCACGACATCGTCGGCGCGGTGGCTGCAGCGTCAGTTGAATGATCCTTATGTCGTGGCAGCGAAAGAGGCGGGCTATCGTTCGCGTGCGGCGTTCAAAATCCTTCAGCTTGATGAGCAATTTCATTTCATCAAAGCAGGCCAGCGCGTGATCGATCTGGGCGCTGCGCCAGGGGGCTGGTCGCAAGTTGTTGTGAAAAGGATCGGCGCGAAGGGCAAGTTGATCGCGCTAGACATTCAAGAGATGGATCCCATTGGGGGCGCAGAGATTATCCATATGGATTTTTTGGACGATGATGCGCCCGAAAAATTAAAAGAGCTTTTGGGGGGCAAGGCCAGCTTGGTTTTAAGCGACATGGCGCCTTCAACCACGGGACATACCGCCACCGATCACATTCGCATCATGGGGCTTGCTGAAAATGCGGCTCATTTTGCGGTGGAGGTTCTTGCGCCGAACGGTGTCTTTGTGTGCAAATACTTCCAAGGCGGCGCAGAAAAGTCGCTTTTGGATATGCTGAAAAAGAACTTTGCCAAAGTCCGTCACGCCAAGCCCGCCTCTAGCCGCCAAGATTCATCCGAATCTTTTATCGTGGCCATGGGGTTTAAGGGGGAGCGAACGGCGTCTTAAAATGTTTTGCTGAGCGTATCAATGATGCTGACGTCTTCGCCTTGGGACATGCTCATAAGATAAGAAACGGCGGTGTCTTGCATGCTGTATTTCATCACCAAATGGCCATTGGCCAATGCCGCTTTGGCTGATTCTGTTCCAACGGCTGTTTTATAAAGAGCGTCATAGGACGTTCCCGAATAAACTTTAAAATCATAAATCTGTTTTGTCTTGCGCTCGCCCGTCCCATAAGAAACTTTAATCAGATAGGGGCCTGCTCCAGCGTCAAGCCCGTCTGATGACGCGAGCGCCGCATAAGCTGCCTTTTGATCTTCTGTGCCATGCGAGTCGGCCAGCAGTTGCGTTCCAGATGAATCATAAAGCTGCACGCGCGTGTCGCTTGTGCCGGTATGATTGTTATAGGCCAGCTTAAGGCTTTCGCCTTTTTGATGGATAAACGAATAATACTGCGTCGAACACACGTCTGTCAGTTGACTGGATACCGAAAGCGCCGCTTTGTTTTCATAAAGCCAACCGATGTTGATCGCGCTCAACGCCGTTTCATTGGCGGCATGAGCCGTCTTAAGCTCATAGGATTGCGCGTCAATCAGCGAAAAGGTCATGGTTTTGTCGATAAGCACATATTGTCTTTCGGTGCTTTGCGCCTTTCCAACCGTTTGATAACTGGTGGCAAAGCGCGTGCCGGAATACAAAGCAATCGAATACAATTGAGGGACAGCGCGCACCGATGTTGTATCAAACGTCACCTTGACAAAATACTCGCCAGCCTCTTGATCCAACCCATCGCTGGACGATAAATCGTCATACGCTTCTTGAAGCGCCTCTGATGCCACGGAGGAGCTATCCGCCACAATCGTGCCAGAGCTGTTCAACAACTGCACACGAAGGCCAGAGCTACCCGTCACATTGGAGAAGTTTATTTTGATGGAATCGCCATCAAGCGTGAATTTATAAAAATGGGTGGGGTTCTCACGCATCACTTGCGCTCTGGCATTCAGCTGCGTCGCATCGGTCGTCAGCGTGCCAAGGTTGCTGGCTGTGTCAAGCGATGTATTAAGCGGCAAGCTGACGTCACGCACATAAACCCGCGAGCTAGGCGCAGCCGTCGTGTTCAGAATCGTTGAATCAAGATAGGAGGCGGTAAAGTTCGACATAACAGCCTGTCAGAAAAGGAATCCTTCCCTCCTTTATACACGCTTTTGGTTAATGTTTCATCCCTTTTTCTTTTTTTGTAACATCAAAGGGATATAAGGCGCGTTTTATTCGCAGGTCAGGCGCAGGCGCGTTGATTGCCGCCGAGGATCGCCCCTATAGAGAAATTGGAGGCCATCATGAACAAAGGGGCGCAAGGCTTTATCGCAAACATAAAGCTGTGAAAAATGAGCCAGCGTTTTCTGTGGAAAATCCTTTTTAAAGTTTTGGAATTGACCATTGAGAAACAAGCCTTGATCCTCAACGCTTAAAAAAAGCGGATTGCCATGCGTATCCTTTTGAACATGGTCTAAACCAAAGCGGCTCGCGCTCCACAATGTTTTTGTCAGATAGCCCGCTTTCGTAAGATCAAGAACAAGAGAGTCTGTCTTTGATGGGGTCTTTTTGGCGGGCGGCACATAAAGGAAAAGATCAGGACACCCCGCCGCGTATAACCCAAAAAATTGAGTGTTGGTATCAATGCCAAAATCGAGGAAAAGAACCTTCGCTTGCGCTATACCTTGGGGAGACATGCCGTTATTACTTTCTTTTTCACGCCCACCTTGCGTATAAGCAACTTGGGTCGAAACAGAAATAGAAAGCCGCGCCGTATTGTCCATTTCTGCTTTAGAAAAAAGGGACGCGCCGTCTCGTTTTTTTTCTTCTGCAAGATCATGAAGAATGCAAAGGAGCTCTTTTATTTTAGCAGGACTTCCTGTGATGTTTTTTAAATGATGCGATTGAGAAAGTGCCTCTCTAAGCTCCTCTTCATCCAAGTTTAGAAAAATATCCCACTCGCTTTTCTTTTTTTTCATTTTTAATGCCCTGTTTTTGTAAATACGCCTCTGTCGTTTATCGGCTGAAGGCGCCTTTTTCAATCTTCTTTTTACTTTCATGCGCTTTGTTCTGGGGGGGCAGGGGGGAGTTCAGAAGAAGGCCAGAAAAAGGATCACAAAAAAGCCTTCTTGCCTCCCTTGACTTTAGTGGCTTAAGGCCGTACTTAAGGCTTCCTTCTGTGCCCAGATGGCGGAATTGGTAGACGCGCAGGTTTCAGGTATCTGTGACAGCAATGTTGTGGAAGTTCGAGTCTTCTTCTGGGCACCATAATTGAGTTATCGGCACTCAAGAGCCGAAAAAACCTGAAAGGACGGGAGGTTAGCACAGTTCGATAATGCGGAAGAATTGAGATCAATTTGCCATATCCGAATGCGTTTTTTCTTCAACGGCTTTGTTTGTTTCCTGAACTAGACAGCGCTTAAGCGCACTGTATCCTGTTGTGGAAAACACGTTGATGCCCAGCGTTTCTTTGACAGAGACTACGATCCCACCAAGATAAATGGAGGCAAGAACCCATATAACAAATAGGGAAAATCGGGCGCTATATCGTAAAATAGGTCGCATAAGGGTTCCTTTTATTTCTCAGTTGATGTGGGCTGGCCTAGCTTTAAGATAAAAATACATTTCAATCAATGAGATAGTTCCGCGATTTTTCTTTTATTATTTTACATTTTTCCCTTGACTCTCGTTGGCGAATAGGCTATTGACAATCCCAAGGAGAGGTGCGTCCAGCGTGACCTCTTTTTTTTTGCGCTATAGCCGCGGCCTTCGGGTCGCTTTTTTTATGTCTAAACGAAAGGAAAAAACATGTTTTTAAAAGATTCTTGCGTTTCCGCTTTGGAGACAGTCTCGGTTGAGATCGCTTCAGGCCAAGCCCTCACAAACAGTATTAACTTAGGCGGTTTGCGATTGTTTA
>DYNT01000154.1 GCA_020720905.1 Micavibrio aeruginosavorus | reverse complement strand
CTTAAGCCCACCACTAGCCGCCGAAGTGTTACACTGGAACAGCGTATCAAAATCCGCGCCCGCCGACAGGTTGCCGCACGCTTCCCCCACCGCCTTTTCCCCAAACGTCGCCGTCGTTTGCGCGAAGGAGGGTGTGGACAGCAAAACCATGAAACACGTCATTGCGAGGAGGCCGAAGGCCGACGTGGCAATCCAGTCTGCCGAGCGTCTGCGAGGCATAAGACTCATGGGCGCCGTAGATACGGCGCAGCCTGCCCGCGCTGCTGCGCCGCTTCGGCAAGGCAAGCTGGATCGCCACGTCGCTGCGCTCCTCGCGATGACAGCAAGGGAGAGCCTAATTCCCTGAATGCTGAATGCCAAAGGCTGAAGGCGCTTCATGGCCGCACCTTGCAACAACGGCAGGTTTGACGATTTTGAGACGCCGTATCTTCGCAGCTTTGCGGCGGACTCCAAGAACTGGTAACCCCCGTGCAGACGGCCTCTTGCGCAACGCAAAGATCGTTGCACGTAACGGGAGCCTTCGGATCAGCAACAACAGCAGGTTTGATCGTGAAACAGGAAAGCCCCGCTCCCATTGCCTTGGTGGAGGAACCCTCTTGCGGTGCGGACGTTTTTGCGTTGGCTACATCAGCACCGATCACCATCACAAATAAAACAGCGATCAAACAGGCGCAGAAGCCCCCTAAACGGCCATTAGCTGTTTTGCGGGGGGGGGAGGAGATTATGGATTGCATACGTTACATCCTCTTTAAACAAGCACCATTGTCATCAAACAAGCGCCATTGTCATCTTTACCAATTCACCGAGTCGGGTCAATCGGTTTTTACTATTAATCCGACCATAAGTTGGCTCACAAAAAAAGGCAAACAATCCCGTTGTCATCCCGCACGAAGCGATGCGTGAGCATCGCGCAGATGCGGGACCCAGTTGAATTCTCTTTGTTTAGCACAAAAAACAAGGATCAGGATTATTGAAAGAAAAAGTTTTAAACTGGGTCCCGCATCTTCGTCCCGCTCTACGCGGGACTTCGTGCGGGATGACAATAGAGGGAAGGACTGTCCATGAGTCTATACCTAAAACAGTTCAAGCGTTGTCCCTACAACAGCCCCAGCGCCTTAAAACTCGCCACCTCATCACGGCCAACGATAAGATGATCGTGAATCGCGATATCCAGCGGTGTGCAAGCCGCCACAATCTCACGCGTCATTTGAATATCGGCCTTGCTGGGCATCACGTCGCCGGAGGGATGGTTATGCGCCAAAACCAAAGCCCCCGCGCCAACCTCTAAAGCGCGCTGCACAATCTCACGCGGATAGACGGGCGTGTGATCAATCGTGCCGCGTTGCTGCACTTCCTCGGCGATCAGGCGGTTGCGGCGATCAAGGAACAGCAAGCGAAACTGCTCCTTCGCCTCGTGCGCCATGGCGGCGCGGCAGTAATCCACGACGCGTTGCCAGCTATCCAAAACGGGGCGATCCATAATGGTCGATTTCAGCCCGCGCCGCGAGGCCGCCGCCGTCGTCTTAAGCAAGCAAATCGCGTTATTGCTAAGGCCAAACGCGGAAAGCCTTTCGGCTGGCGCGTTCAAAAGACTCCACAAGCTATCAAACTCATCCAAAAGTTTTTTGGCGAGTGGCTTCACATCGCGGCGAGGAATCGCCGCAAACAGCAGTACTTCCAGCAATTCATAGTCCTTCAGCGAATCCGCGCCCGACCCCAACAGCCGCGCGCGCAAACGATCCCGATGCCCTTCATAGTGGGGCGGGGCGCGAGGCGGCGTGGGCGATGCCGTGGCCATCAATCACGCTCCCTCATACGGCGGACAATGCCAACCCTTGGGCGAAGCCGTGAAAATCTCATAGCCCGTTTCCGTCACGCCAAGAGACTGCTCAAATTGCGCAGAGAGCGAGCGATCCTTTGTCACCGCCGTCCAACCATCAGGCAAAACCTTGACCGCAAACTTGCCTGCGTTGATCATCGGCTCAATCGTCAAGAACATGCCTGCGCGAAGCACCTGCCCCTGCCCTGCGCGGCCATAATGCAGAACAGACGGCAGCGTGTGGAACACACGACCAAGACCATGCCCGCAAAAATCGCGCACGATGGAAAAACCAAAAGGCTCAGCATAGGACTGGATCGCATGACCAATATCCCCAAGCGTCGCGCCATCCCGCACCACGCCGATGCCGCGCATCATGGCCTCATACGTGACCTCGACAAGGCGCTTGGCCTTAAGCGAGGGCTTATCCCCAACAAAAAACATGCGGCTGGTGTCGCCATACCAGCCGTCAAGGATCACCGTCACATCGATGTTCGCGATGTCACCATCCTTCAGCTTGCGCTCGCTGGGGATGCCGTGACACACAACCTCGTTGATCGAAATGCACGTTGCCTTGGGATAGCCCCGATACCCCAAAGGCGCCGACACCGCGCCATGATCGCGCGTGAAGGCATCACACAAATCATTCAACGCGTCCGTCGTCACATCCGGCTTCACAAAAGGCGTGATATAATCCAAGACTTCCGCCGCCAAGCGTCCTGCTTTACGCATGCCCTCAAACGCCTGCGCGTCATGAAGCGTGATCGATTCGTTAGCCTCGTTTTCGGCGTGTTCGTTCATGCTGCGTCCTAATCCTCAAAAAACGTCCTTGTTCCACGTCAAGAGTTGGCGCTAAAATCACCCTTATCTAACCAACTCTTGAGCCATTTCAGGCCTATCCCAAAAACTGCGAATCAGGATAATCGGAAAAAAGCGTCAGCGCCACCCCTCACCCAAAAGCCAACAAAAAAGGCCTCGCGCCGCCACGAAGCCCCTTCTTTTCCCGTCATTGCGA
>DYNT01000010.1 GCA_020720905.1 Micavibrio aeruginosavorus | reverse complement strand
TAGGGACTTTGGTGAAAAGAGCAGGAGATGGATCCCTCATCTTCGCGATGCTCACGCATCGCTTCGTGCGGGATGACGAGAGAGAAAAGCGTGACGAAAAAAAAGGTTGGCGGAAAAACCCGCCAACCTCATCACATCAAGCCTTATGCGTTAGGCGCGGCTTTTGGCCAGATCGGCAAGCTGACGCTGCAGGTTGGCGATTTTTTGCTGCATATCGTCAGCGCCTGTGTTGGTGGTCACGCTGGCAACGCTGGGCATCGGCGTTGCGGCAGCTTCACTGCGCTGCTTCATGGTGGTCACAGAAGCCGAGGGTGTTTCCGCCGTTTTGCAGCAAGAACCGCTGTCGTTCTTATTAGCGCTAACCGAACAGCACGACGCAGGAGCGGCAGCGGCGGCCTTATCGCTATGGCGTTTTTTGGTTGAGCTGCTAGAGGGAGCTGTTGCTGTCGTGGTTGAGGCGATCGTGGTGGTGGTTGGCGCAGGAGTCTCTTCTGGCGCTTTATCGCTTCCGCCCATCAACGAACCAAAATGAAACGGTGTGAACATCCGCATGGTATTTTCAAACATGGACATATTTTGCTTGCCCATTTCCTCCAGCGTTGTGCCAAAGGGGAACACATCGCCAAAAGTATTTTTATAGTGATCGCGGATTTGATCCTGATTCCCCGTGAGCATATCCATGCTATGTTCAAGGTATTTGGGAACCATCCACTGCAAATTATCGCCATAGAAACTGATCAACTGGCGCAAGAAGCCGATAGGAAGGAGGTTTTGCTGCCCCGTTTTGTTTTCTTCTTCCACAATGATTTGCGTCAGAACAGAGCGCGTGATGTCCTCACTCGTTTTGGCGTCATAGACGTTAAAGGTTTCGCCTGCCTTGACCATTGTTGAGAGATCCTCCAGCGTGACATATGTGCTGGTCGCCGTATTATAGAGACGACGGTTGGCATATTTCTTGATGGTGATGCTTTGCTTGGCCGTTTGTGCGCACATGATGTTATTCCTATGTGGTGAGGGCAGACGAGATGAGAAGGATGGTGGATGCTGACGCATCCGAATCCGAAAAGGAAGATTAACCAATTTTCTCCATCCTTGGAAAAAATACAAGAGCCTTTTAATCTTTTGGTAAAGATTTTTTGAGTTGTGGCAATTTGGAATCGCCCGTAAGGCAATTTGATCGCCATTTACATTTGGAAAGGAGCGTGTTTTAGTGATGACCATGAACAATCCGAATGACAACGAGAAGCCGCGCGCAGACTGGGGACAGTTAGCGCAAGAGGCCTTGGATTTGTGGCAAAACCATTTGACCGCGCTGGCCTCTGACGCGGCGGCCAAAGACGAGATGGCGCAATTCGTCGCGCCCATGTCACAAATGTTCACGCAGTGGGCTTCTATGATGCAATCCGGATTTTCTGGCGTGATGCCGCAAGAATGGAGCGGATCGCCCAGCGCGTCCACCGCCACGCCGCCCCCTGCGACGCAAGAGCCTGCACAAGAACCCGTAGCAGAACACCCCGTCGCGCCACCACAAGAAAAACAACCTGAAGAGGAATCCCCTCCTCTTGCCGTTACGCCAAACAAGGAGGAGGAAAGCCTTGCACCCCCTTCAAAACCAGAGTCTGCCGCCCCAAGAGACCTTGATGATGGAAAAAAGCTTGCCGTTTCCAATGTCGCCCCCACCGCCTCGCCCCAACAGGCAGCGCGTCGGCGCGCCGCTCTTGCCGCTGGCTCTGGGGACTTGGCTCAGCTTGCCGGTCGTCTGGCCAAGCTTGAGCGCGAGTTGGAGGCCCTGCGCGCCCGTCCCAAGCGCTCTGCAAGCGATGATAGCGCCTTGGCTAGCGCAGATGCCGATGCCGAAACCGCCTCTGCCTCGTCAGACGCTGGAGATGATGAGCGCGTGGCTCGCCCCCGTTCGTGACAAGCTTCCTGAGGATTTAACAACCGAAGAATCCGGCGAACTTATGCAAGCCATCTTGCGCGAGGCGTTATCGCGCCTTGAGGCTTTTATAGCAGGCGTTCGCGCCTATCAAGAGGTTGAGACCACGCCGCCCCAAAGGCAAGACGCCTCCGTTCTTTGGCAAGCGGGCAGGACTCGCCTTTTGGATTATGCGCCGGATCATCAGGCGGACGATATTGTTTTGGTTGTCCCCTCGCTGGTCAACCGCTTCGCGATTTTAGACATTGATGAGGATCATTCGTTCCTGCGCTTTCTGGCAGCCAAGGGCTTTCATCCGCTTGTCGTCGATTGGGATGCGCCCGCGCACGAGGAAAAGGACTTTGCGCTATCGGATTATATGACGCAGCGCCTTGTCCCCATCCTTGCCGCAGCGGCGGAAAAAGCGAGTGGCAGGCCTGTTCACGTCATGGGCTATTGCATGGGCGGCGTTCTTGCAATGGCGCTTGCCCTTATGAAACCGCAAGACGTTAGGACGCTGACGTTGATGGCAACGCCTTGGGATTTTAGCGTGGGCGGCGTGGGCGGCGTACCCGCCGCGCACACGCCAGTGGGACGCTTTTTTCTGGATCACGCGTTGCAGATGCAACCCTATCTGGAAAAGGCGGGGATTGTGCCACCGTCCATTTTGCAAATGGTGCTGACAAGCTTTCAGCCCTTGCAGATTTTGCAAAAGTTCACGCGCTTCGCCACGTTGCCACCGCAAAGCGAAAAAGCGAAGAGGTTCGCATTGACAGAAGATTGGCTTAACGACGGCGTACCGTTGACCGTCCCCGTCGCACGGGAATGTTTGCAAGAATGGTATGCGAAAAATGCTCTGGCATCGGGGGCGTGGAGCGTGGCTGGCGTGCGCGTTGATCCCGCCGCTTTGACGCTGCCCTGTTATATCCTTATCGCGCAGCAAGATAAAATCGTGCCGCCTGCCAGCACCTTGCCGCTTGCGACGGCCATCAAAGGCGCAACAGTGCATCAGCCCGACATCGGCCATATTGGCTTAATGGCCGGAGGCAGCGCAAAGGCACTTGTATGGGAGCCGTATGTTGAGTGGCTGCAGACGGCGCTCACCCAACCAGAGCTATACCCTTAATCAGGCAATAGGGTATCTTTTGTCAGGTTGTATTTTTGAATGAGGCCGTAAAACAACGCTTTGTTTTCTGGCGTTGTTGTATCGGTCATTTGTTGCAAGAACGCGCCCCATCGCGTATCGCCCTTTTTAATCGGAAAAGACATGGTCGTAATGAATAGGGGCGTATCCTCATAACGCTCGATCACATTCGGATTGTTGCGCATAAAATTCAACGCCGAAACATGCTCATTCAAGACAACATCGGTTTTGCCGTATTTAAGATAATTATAGACATCCGCCGACGAAGAGGATTGAGGGAGACTGGAAAGCATGGCCTTGGGAAAATACTCTATCGTTTTTGGCAAAGTTAAGTAGCCGTCTGTTGCCGCGAAGCGAGCGGTTTGCATTTCTTCTTTGGTCATTTTACGACCTTTAGCGATGTAAAGGTAATAGGGCAGGCGGCCAAAGCTGCCGACAAAATCGAAGTTCTTGCGGAAATCCTCGTTCGGGCTGCACGGCACGCAAAAGGCGTCAATACGATTATAAGTGAGAGACGGCAGAATTTGATCAAAGCCGACTTCTGCTTCCCATATAATTTTCTTTCCCATGCGCGTAGCCGTTTGTTCAAGATAATCGACGGTTAGGCCGCTCATCTTACCCGTGTTGGGGTCTTTGGAAATATAAGGCTCATAATTCCAATAACCACAACGGATCTCGCCTGTTTTCTCGACGCGATCAAGGACGGAAAGGGACAGCACCTTCGCCTCCGTCTTCTGCAAGGTGGTGTAATAATAAAAACTAAACCAACTGGCAGCGACAAGAAACACGATGATAAAAACGGATTTTTTCATGGGCAACATCCTGAAAGAATGGTTGTGGACATCATGCGCCGCTCCCTCTGCAAAAGATCACAGCCCATAGGCTAAACAATCTGGGTGCTCACCCAAACAGGGCATTAAGACCATAGCCGACGGCCAAAATGCCACAAGCGACGACACCGAAGTAAACGATCAAAAGGCGCAAGGAGAGGACTTTGCGCAAAATGATGGCTTCAGGCAACGATAGCGCCGTGACGGACATCATAAAGGCCAAAACCGTTCCAAGCGCCGCGCCCTTGCCCAGCAAGGCTTCGACAACCGGAATAATCCCCGCCGCGTTGGCATACATCGGAACGCCCACCAAAACAGAAGCAGGAACAGACCACCATGCGTCCTTCCCCATGATTGACGCCAAAATATCGGCGGGGGCATAACCGTGAATGATGGCGCCAACACCAATGCCCACCAGCATCCAAGGCCAGACCTTGCCGACAATGTCCCGAACAGCGGCAAGCCCTTCTTTGAAGCGGTCAACAACGGTAAGCGGCGTTGAGGAAGGTTGCGTTGTTTGTGCGCGTGCTTGACGCACCCATTCTTCAAGCCAGCCTTCAAGATGAAGATGCCCCATAATCCAACCCACAACAATAGCCACGCCAAGGCCAAAGACGAGGTAGGCCGCCGCCACCTTCCAGCCAACAAGACCCAACAAAAGCCCTAAAGCGACCTCATTGATCATAGGCGCAGCAATGAGAAAGGAGAACGTGACGCCCAAAGGAACGCCAGCCGAAACAAACCCGATAAACAAGGGAACCGCCGAACAGGAACAAAAAGGCGTCACGATGCCAAGGCATGCCGCCACGCTATTGCCAACGCCTTCCTTTTTTCCCGCCAGCAACGCACGTGTTTTCTCTGGCGAAAAGAAGCTGCGAAGAACGCCCATCACAAAAACAACGAGGATCAGGAGCAGAAAAACTTTTGGCGCATCATAAAAGAAGAAAGCCAGCCCCTCGCCAAGAGGGGAACTTTGGTCAACAGAGAGCAATGAAACAACCCACGCCGAAAAAGGTTTCAACTGGCTATACAGCAGCGCCCAAAGGCCAAGACTGAAAAGAAGGCCGCCAATCCATAAAGAACGCGACTCTTTTGCCGCCGTTGTCTTTGACGAAGATTGACATTGGCCTTGACACGTCATGCGTCCATCCTTTTGTTCACTACGTTTTCTAAACGATATCGGCATGATCGCATGCCGTTATCGTTTGCTCTGGAAGCGCGCTTTGCATTCCATAAAGACGCGCATAAACGCCAGCCTTGGCCAACAGGTCGTCATGCCGCCCTTGCTCAACAATGTGCCCCGCTTCGATCACAATGATCTTGTCGGCATCCACGATCGTTGACAGCCGATGGGCCACGACAATCGTCGTCCGCCCCTTTTGAAGACGGGTTAAGGCTTCCTGCACCGCGCGTTCGGATTCGTTATCAAGCGCAGAGGTCGCCTCATCAAGCAAAAGGATCGGCGCATTACGCAACATGGCCCGCGCAATCGCAATGCGTTGCCGTTGCCCGCCAGAAAGTTTGACGCCATGCTCCCCCACCACGGTGTCATAGCCCTGAGGAAGAAAGCCGATAAACCCATCGGCGCTGGCATTTTGAGCCGCCGTGATAATCTCTTGCTCGCTCGCGCCCTCTTTGCCATAGGCGATGTTGGCGCGCACGGTATCATCAAAAAGAGCTGTCTCCTGACTGACCAGCGCAAGGCGGCTTCGCAAACTTTTCATCGTCGCCGCACGAATATTCATGCCACCGATAAGAATCGCACCGCCCTCTACATCATAAAAACGCGGGATAAGATTGATGATAGTCGATTTGCCCGCCCCCGAAGGCCCCACAATAGCCACCGTTTTCCCATGCGGCACATGGATTGATACGTGATCCAGCGCCAGCGTTCCATCAGGATAACGGAATACGACATCGCGCAGCTCAACGCTTTCGTCGCGCAAGGTCATCGCCGTCGCCTGCGGCTCATCCACAATGGAAGGGCGCGTATCCAGCAGCGCAAAGACGCGCTCTGCCGCTGCAAGACCCGCTTGCAATTGACCATTCACCTTCGCCGCGCGTCGCATAGGGTCAAAGGCCAAGATAAAGGCCATAATAAACGAGAACAGCGCCCCCGTCGTCGTGTGGCCTTGCTCAATGCGCCAATTGCCATAAAGAACGACGGTTGTGATGGCAAGGCCGCTCATTATTTCCATCAACGGACTGGACAGAGCGCCGACATGGTAGCTTTTAATCGCAAGTTTAAAGATGTTTTCGGTGACGCCCTGCACGCGTTCATGTTCATGCTGTTCCATGCCATACCCACGAACATGCCGTATGCCTTGGAAAATCTGGTTTAAAAGAGAGATGAAGCGCCCTGTCTCCTCTTGCATCCGCAAGGCATAACGGCGCATATGACGCCCCACACGCGCCACAAAAAGGGCGGACAGCGGAAAGACAAAAAAAGCAGCCAAGGAAAGCCGCCAATCTTGATAGAACATAACGGCAATGAGAAAGGCAAGCGTCAGCCCCCCTTTAAAAGCATTGGTCAAACACTCGCCCACCGCAGAGCGCATAATCGCCACATCATTGGTGAGCTTCGCAATCAAAATCCCCGAAGCGTTGGCATGAAAAAACGAAAGATCCGCATCAAGAAGATGGCGATGCATCTGTTGCTGAACATCGGTCACAATACGTTGCCCGATATGGTTCATGATGACGGTGTGAAAATACGTTGAAACGCCCCGCGCCACAAACAGCCCCATCACCAACGCGCCAAGCTTCAGGGCAAAAACAGAATCCTGCCCCGTGCCAAGCTGATTGATAATCGGCTCAATCGTTTTGGCCATAAGCCCCGTTGCGCCAGACGCAACCGCCATAAACGCAAAGGAGGCCACAAAGCCTTTGATATGAGGGCGAATATAGCCACGAAACAACCGCGCAATAAGCGCCGTCGTCCGGCTATCCGTTGGGGAAGAAAGAGAAGGAGAAGACAAGGCCATAACCTATAAAAAGTTTTTTGAAACGATAACGCCAGAGTTTCTTTTCTTTATAGACCCAAAATAGTTCAAGAGTTGGTAGACGGAACAAAACAAACGGGATGCCCCCTTTCCACCTTTATACCTCCCCCCTTGCGGGGGAGGAAAGTTTTTCTTGGGTTTACGTCAGTAAGCCCTAGAAAAACTAGGTGGGGGGGTATCTCTTTGCATCATTTGTGACCCCCACCTATAAAAACTAAGACTTACTGCGTAAGCCTAAGTTTTCATTTCCTCCCCCGCAAGGGGAGAGGTCGAGAGAGGGGGAAAAATGATTCTGTTTTGCCAACTCTTGATCTGTTTTGGATAGACTACGTCCACTTAAGCCCATTAGAAAAGAGCGCCTCACTTCACTTGGGGCAATTGATCCTGTTTGGTTAACGCCGTTGTGATTTCTTTTGCCTTTTCTGGATTCATTTCGGCCAAAACCGCTGCCGTCCGCGCAGGTTTCATTTTTTGCACAACGCCTAGCAAAATGGGAAGCTCTAACGTCTCAAAAATCTTGGCCGCTTCCTTGGGCTTCATAATCTCATAGATTTTGACAAGGTTGTCGAGCTGCGCTTGCTGCGCTTCACTGGCCTGCCCCACCAACGTCTGCAACTGTGTGCGAAGGCCTTCCATTTCTTTAATTTTCTGCTCAATGCGTTTTTCGGCAACAAAGGTCAGAGCTTCTCGCGCATCCAAATCTTGGGCGCGTTTATCCAATTGCTCGCGTCGCCCTTGCAGTTGCCGATAAAGCTCATTTTCCGGCGAAACTTTTTCTTTAACCGCTGGCGCAACAACAGGCGCTGCCGCCTTATCCTCTTTCTTCTCATCGGCCTTAGGGGCAGGAGCCGCCATCTTGGGTTCTTCAATTTTTGGCACGTCCGTCTTCTTGGCCTCATCCTTTTTGTCATGCCCCGAAGCTTGCACCTGACGGACGGCGGAATAAAGTTTGCCTTCCGTCAAGGTATCCCACACGCCGTCCAACCGCACGCCGACCATCAGCAGCGCCGTCATAATCATCAACGGCAACAACACGCGGGGATGAAGAGTGAAGGGAAGCTTCATGGCCTAGCCCCTTTTGCCAAGAACGCGCAAAAGATCGCGCTCAGCCGCCGAAGGGGCTTGCTGCGGCGCGGAGGAGGCGACGGGAACAACTTTTGGCTTTTCCGCCTGCCCCGATGGTGAAGGTTTTTGTGAAGAAGCAATGGCCTCCTCTTCTTGAGCCACCGGATCACGCTCCTTCGTTCTTTGCGACGCCGCCATAGAGAGGCGCGTTGCGATTTGATCGGCGCTTTCTGTCAGAAAGTGGAGTTCATCACGCAAACTTTGCCCTTTTTCGATCAACCTTTCCAAGTCATCGCCACTGGAGCGCGAGACGCTTTTTAGGCCGCGAATGCCTGCCTCGGCACGCTCCACCGTCGCGCTAAACTGCGCGACAAAACGCTCCATATCCGCACGCTGTGCCCGCATATCAGCCAAGTGTTGCGTCAGCTTGATAGCATAGGAAATGCCTGCAATCAAAAAGCCGATCAAAACAATGTCTAAAACAAACCCGATAAGATTGGTCATTGATGCTTCTCTGCCTCCTGCAAAGTAATTTCCTCCACGCGCACCGCGATGTTATCGTTCACCGAGCCCATGCGCCCCTTAAAGAGCGTCACTTCACCAGAGCGAAGCGCCACAAGATCGTCAGGCTTGACGTTCAGCATCAGCCTTGAGCCAACCTTCCAATTTATCACATCCCCCAAAGACAGGGAAACTTCGTCCAACACGGCATCCATGTGCATGTTGGTCATCAAAAGCTCATTGCCCAAGTGGGTTTCCCAAATGGAATCACGCCCGAACTTTTCGCCCATAAACATCTGCAGCAGCAATTCGCGCACAGGCTCTAATGTCGCATAGGGAATAAGAATCTCAATGCGGCCACCACGATCTTCCATATCGATGCGAAGCTTGGCCAACACCGCCGCGTTGGCGGGTCGCGCAATGGTGGCAAAGCGCGGATTGGTTTCAAGACGATCAAAGCGGAACGTGACGGGCGAGAGAGGATCAAACGCGCCGCTGACATCCGTCAAAATCACGCGCACCAAACGCTCCACCAAGTTGCGCTCAATCGTCGTGTAGGGGCGGCCTTCAATGCGCATGGCCGCCGTGCCGCGCCGCCCGCCCAAAAGAACGTCCACGATCGAGTAAATCATGGCGCTATCGATGGTCATCAGCGCTGAATTGTCCCATTCCTCGGCCTTAAACACGGCCAACATGGCAGGCAAAGGGATCGAGTTAAGATAATCGCCAAACCGCACCGAGGTAATTTGGTCAAGGCTGACTTCCACGTTATCGGATGTGAAGTTGCGCAACGAGGTGGACATCATGCGCACCAAGCGGTCGAACACCACCTCCAACATCGGCAGGCGTTCGTAGTTGACAAGCGCGCTGTTGATAAGCGCCATGATGCCAGAGTTATCCTGCGCCGAGGGGCCGCCACTAAAGCCCAAAAGCGAGTCAATTTCGTTTTGGCTGAGCACACGCGTTGCGCCGCCTTCAGCCGAATCGCCGCCTTCAGCCATAGCCGCCCATTCGGCAGCTTGGCGTTCTTCCTCACTCATCTCAGCGGTTGGCGTTTCGTCGGTCATCGCATGGGTCAGGGGTCAGGGGTCAGGGTTAGAAAAACCGTCATCACAGAAAAACGGGCTCCTGTTTTCTTAAGGCTCAAGTGTTAATCTAAAAGAAGCGTGCTGTCATCCTTTTCAACACCACCGCCTGTTATTGAACTAACATTTCTTGAAAGAGAACATCACGAACGCGAATAGGCTTCACCGCTTCGGTCACGCGCAGCAGCAACTCCTCGCGCAAACGATAAAGCCCCGCCGAGCCGCGCAAATCTTCCACGCGCAATTCACGCAGGTAAATCTGAAAATGATCGATAATGCGAGGCTTAAGCGCTTCCAACGCAGCGGCGTCTTTTTCATCGGCCAGCTCAAGATTGACTTTGATTTTCAGAAAATTGGGGCGTTTTCCATCGCCACTCAGGTTAACAAGGACATCGCCTAAAGGAAAGAATACAGGTGCGACGTGCGCTTCGCCCTCGCCTTCGGCTTTTTCGGCATCACCGTGTTTTGCCTCTGCATCATGAGACCCTTCCTCCGCGCCGCCTTGAGCGTCGTGCGCCGCCCCTTCCGCCGCAGGCTCCCCGCCGCCAAAAACACCAGCGAAATACAAACCAGCCCCACCGCCAACCAAAAGCACAAAAGCTGCCGCAGCGATGATAATCATCATCTTTTTGCTGAGCTTCTTTTTAGGAGGATGAAGACCTTCTTCGCCGCCTTCGCCGTCCGCGCCTTCGCCTTTTTCTCCTTCGGCGCCGCCTTCTTCTTTGGCATCATCAGGTTTTTCGTCTCTGTCTTCTTCTTTGGCCACGGCTTTTTACTCCTGCTGAAGAGGCATCTTGTTCCCACAACTTAACCCAACAAAGTTTGGTTAACAAGGCGTTAGGTTTCCTGAAGCACAAGCAAGGCAAGGCGGCAGTTTATGCCCTACCTAAGGGACGTTTTTGGTCAAAGAGCCAAGGGGAGTCATCCCCCAACAAGACAACACTGCGCTGATAATAAAGTGTTTTTATGTTTGGCACGAAGTCTGCAAGGTAGAGGCTGTTATCGATCTTTCTCCCTTTTTCTATCCGCTTTTGAGGACTTATGCAGGCAGCTGGCCTTATCTTAACGTCGTACCAAGACTCGCTGACGCGGGCGATGGACATTACGGCCAATAACGTCGCCAACGTCAACACAACGGGCTTCAAGCGCGAAAGCATCGCCTTTGACACGTACCTTATGCGCCCCGCGCCGCAGCAAACCTTTTCGTTTGCTGTCGAAAAAGGAACGTACCGCGACGCCGCCCAAGGCCCCACCATCATGACGGGCAATCCCTTGGATGTTGCCATTCAAGGAGGAGGCTATATCCCCATCCAAACGGCGGCGGGGATTCGCTACACCCGCTCTGGCACGTTTCAATTGAACAATGACGGCGATGTTGTGACCGCCGCAGGCGACAAGGTGATGGGCGATGGCAATCAAGCCATCACGCTTCCCACAGACGCTCGCGATATCCTCATCGGCCCCGATGGCATTATCACGGCCATGTCAGGCACGGGCACAAGCGCTTTGCAAGTTGGCAAAATCAGCCTTGTTCAGTTTGAAAATGAGCAAGGCTTAACGCCTGTTGGCAATAACCTCTACAGCACCACCGAAACGCCTCAACCTGCGACCGAGGGGCGTTTTGTGCAAGGCGCGATTGAACAATCCAACGTCCAATCCATCACAGAAATGACGCGCATGATTGAGGTTTCACGCACCTATCAACAAGTCGTGCGCTTGCTGGATCTTGAAAACGACCGGCAAACAAGGGCTATTCAACGCTTAGGCAAGGCCACGGCGGCCTGACAGTAAAGGGAGAATCTCAAAATGAGAGCCATGAGCATCGGCGCATCGGGCATGCATGCCCAACAACTGAACGTCGAGGTTATATCAAATAACATCGCCAACATCTCAACGACGGGCTTTAAACGCTCACGCGCCGAGTTTCAGGATATGCTCTATGAAAACATGCGCCGCGTCGGCTCACCCTCCTCCGACACGGGGACGCTGCTGCCTTCTGGCTTGCAAGTCGGCCTTGGCGTCATGCCTGTCGCGACGTACCGCATCAGCGAGCAAGGCAACCTGACCGTCACGAACAATCAATATGACATCGCCATCAATGGACGCGGCTTTTTGCAAGTTCAAGTGCCCGATGGCACAACGGCCTATACCCGCGCCGGATCGTTGCAGCTTAATGAAACAGGGCAGCTTGTCACGCCTGACGGCTTTCCCATTCTTCCCGCCATTACCGTTCCGGCGAACGCGCTGTCGGTCACCATCAATGCCTCTGGCCAAGTCACGGCGACGATTGATGGACAGACAGAACAACAAAACCTTGGGCAGCTTCAATTGGCGACATTCATCAATCAAACAGGCCTTGAAGCCATCGGCGATAATTTACTGAAAGAAACGGCTGCCTCTGGCTCTCCCACAGTCGGCAACCCGCAATCCGCAGGTTTTGGCAGCCTTGTGCAAGGTTCTGTTGAAAGCTCGAACGTCAATGTCGTTTCAGAAATTACAGGGCTCATCACCGCGCAACGCGCCTATGAGATGAACTCACGCGTGATTAAAACCGCCGATGAAATGCTGACCACCATCAGTCAATTGAGGTAATCGCCTATGCCACGCTCTTTTCTGTACGGTTTTCTGACTTTGATGCTCACAGCGTTGCCCCTTCCCTGCCTTGGGCAAGAGGCCGTGATGCTACGCCCAGCCAGATCAATCGAAAGCGACATCATCCGCCTGAGCGATGTGTTCGAAGGCGTGCCCGACAATAAGGAAGCCGACATTGCTATAGCCCCCGCCCCTGGCAAAAGCGTGACTTATAACGCCGCGGTCGTTGCCAGCGTGGCCAAGCAACACAAGCTGGCATGGCAGCCACAAAGTCAAGCTGATCAAATCGTTTTGACCCGCGCAGCAACAACCATTACGCCTGCCATGATTCAAAAAGCCGTCATGGCTAAGATTCAAGAAGAAGGCCGCTTACCTTCAGGCGTGGCCGATGTTGTTTTTGATAACAAACATTTGGCAGTTCTGTTGCCCAGCGAACAGGTGCCTGATTTTTCTCTTGTCAATTTTTCTTATGATCAAGCCACGCACCGCTTTCGTGCCGCGCTTTCTTTGCCAGCCATGCCCCAAGCACCAAGCCCAACGGTTTCAGGCCGCCTGATTGTTAAAAAGTCTGTCCCCGTTCTGGCGAGCAGGTTGACGACGGGAACCGTAATCAGCGCCCGCGATTTGAATTGGATCATGGTGCCCGAAGAACAGTTGAGCAACGACATCCTAGCGCAAGCCGATCATATCGTGGGGCAAGAGCTTCGCCATGATCAAGCCGAGGGCGACTTTATCCGTACCCGCGATATCATCCCGCCTCGTCTTGTCACGCGCGGAGACCTTGTCACCCTTAAAATCGAAACGCCAACAATGTTAATCACAACGCAAGGCCGCGCCTTACAAGACGGCGCAAGACATGACGCTGTGCGCGTCAAGAATAGCCAAAGTGGCCGTATCGTTGAAGGTCTTGTCGAAGCCGATGGCATTATCCGCGTGACGACTTTGCAAAAAGTCGCCGTCCTTGATTCTGCGAAGGAAAAATAGCCCATGCCCCGCCCCTCGCTTATCACGCTTGGCCTTATCGGCCTTCTTTCCCTCAACCTTTCTGGTTGCAATGCCTTAACACGCGCGCACGAAATTGGCAAAGCGCCGCCCATGACCGCCGTTCAAGACCCTTCTATGATTCCGGGAGCAACGCCCGTTAAAATGCCCATGCCCAACCCTGATATGGGAGAAAAGCAAGCCAATTCCTTATGGCGCAATGGCTCACGCGCTTTCTTTCGCGATCAACGCGCCAGTCGCGTGGGCGATATTCTGACCGTCTTAATCAGCATCGATGAAAAGGCGCAGATATCCAATGAAACAAAACGAACGCGCACGAATTCAGAAGACGCCAAAGTCACCAATCTGTTCGGCATTGAATCGCAGCTGACCAAAGTCCTGCCCGAAAGCGTGACCGGTGCCAAGCTTGTCGAAACAGGCAGCAACCTTTCCAACGCCGGAAAGGGCTCTATTGATCGGTCAGAAAAAATCAATCTACGGGTGGCCGCGACGATCACGCAAATCTTGCCCAACGGCAACCTTGTGATGGCAGGGCGGCAGCAGGTCAATGTCAATTTCGATATGCGCGAGCTTGTCGTCACAGGTGTCATCCGCCCCGAAGATATCAGTTCGGAAAATACGGTCAAATACGATCAGATTGCCGAAGCGCGGATATCCTATGGCGGGCGCGGTCAAATTCAAGATGTTCAGCAGCCACGCTATGGCAGCCAAGTCATGGATATTCTTATGCCCTTCTGATTTGGTTAACGCGTCAGCACGCCTGTTGCACATAGGGCAAAAGCACGGCATGATACACCTAGCCATGAATGAAATAAGCCCCCAACAGCACGCCATAGCGCTAAGCCTTGGATCAAATGTCGGTGATCGCCTTGCTTACCTTCGCAAGGCCAAGGAAGCTCTGCGCCCCTATATGATGATCGAGGCTTGCTCCCACGCTTATGAAACAGTGTCGTCCTATGCGGGCGATCAACCCCTTTTCCTTAACGCTGCGCTTTGCGGAACAACGGCGTTTGATCCCAAAGGCCTTTTGTATACCATCAAGGATATTGAGATAGAGCTAGGGCGATTGCCAACTTTTCATTATGGTCCCCGCGTCATCGATATCGATATCATCTTTTTTGATGATATCGTGATGCAAAGTCGCCACCTGACAATCCCCCATGCGCTGATGACCGAACGCTCTTTCGTCCTAAAACCCTTAAGCGACATTTGCCCGCAGCGCCTTCACCCCACGTTGGGAAAAACGGTTCAGGCCTTATGGGAGGCTCTACCCAAAGAAGATCGCATCACCTGCATCGATACGCTTTAAGCAACGCGCCTTTTTCCGTCAAAGGAAGCGCAGAGAATCCGCAGGGTTGCCTTGAAATTGAAAATTGCCGATATGCGTCAACTTTGTTTCGCGATCCAGCCAAATCTTGCCGCCCAGTTTGCGCCAACGGTGGCAAAAGGTAAAATCCTCGCTTAAATACGTGCCCGTTTCTGGATCAACCACGCAATCAAACAGGTTGTAATTATTCTGACTTGGGTTCTTGGGAATGGGATAGGTCTGCGCCATCTTGTATTGTGTTTCAGGATAAGCGGCGACCATCTTTTCCGCCGCGCTGCGCTTGATCAGCATAAAGCCCGTGCCAGCATAGCTGCCCGTCACAAAGCCGTTCTTTTCTTCCAATTCGTCACCCTTACAGGGAATGCCAACGTAATTCAGTCCCGCATGGGGCAAGTCTTCTTCGCTTGTTGTCGCCGCATGTTTGGCGACTTGAGGCCAATGGATGACTTTAAGAGGATACATGCCCGCCACAACCTCTTGATCCATGTCCAGCATGCGAGACAACGCCTCTGGCGGGAAGCCAATATCGGCATCGATAAAGAAAAGGTGCGTCAGGCTGGGCGTATCCAAAAACTTGGCCATCAAGGTATTGCGGGCACGCGGCACAAGGGAATCGTGCGCCAAAAGGCCAAGCGTGAACATAATGTTGCGCGAAGCGCCATAAGCCAATAACCGCAAGACGGATTCCATATAAACATGGGTCACAAGACCGCCATAACAGGGCGTTCCGATCAAAACATTAGAGTATTGCATGGGGGCTTTCCTTTAAAACGATTCACGCTTTCGCAAGATTAAGCCATTCGTAACCGGATTCAAAGGATTTGCTAACCATAATCAAAGGAATTCGTAACTTTTTACAAAAAGATAAGAGCCCGCTTTCGCGGGCCCTTATCGAAGGCTGCAAAGAGCTGCAGCCGAATCTCGTTAAGGAGGCCGGTGATTAAACCGCGCGCTGATGCGCTGGCAGGGTCAATCCCACCTCGTGCACCGCACGAACCATACGTTCGCCAATGCTGCCCACACGGGCGGCGGCGGCGGCGTAACTGCCGGTCGAGCGACGGATGGCGGACAGAGTCTTGTCAAGCGCAACCAGATTGGTCTGGTTGGTCATCGCGATGAGCCTCTCTAAGGTTTCATCGGTTGACGGAGCAAGATACTGATAGTCGAATTCCTGTGCCATGGTAGTTCTCTTTGGTTTGAGTTGATCCGCTTTTGGCGGCTCCTTATCAAAAGCGACTCACTTGATCGCGTCTCTCTTGATATATTCACCTTAGCGCACATTGCTGAATCTGAAGTTAATAGCAACCACTTTTTTTGAAGAAAAAGTACGATTTTTTGGCTGAAAACTTAGGGTTTTCGAAGGTTTTATTGACAAACTATTAACCGTAATCGTGTATACTTTATGAACGTCAAGGAGAGATTGGCGCGATTGTCTAAGGAAAACAAATATGTCCAGCCTTTTTGCAAGTTCCATTTCCGGCATGAACGCTGCCGTCACACGTTTTTCCAATGCGGTGACCAATATCGTTAATGCTTCGTCAACAGGCCGTTTGCCCAATTCTTCCGAAGAAAAAGCAACATCCTATTTGCCAACTGACGTCATCACTCTTTCCAATGATGTTGGAGACAATCATTTAGGTGTTACAACAACCATCGTGCCACGCGATCAGCCTTACATTGTCGCACGCGATGAAACATCGCCGCACGCCAATGCAGAAGGTTTAGTGGCTGTGCCGAATGTTGATATCACAGAAGAGATTGTGGATACGATGATGGCAGAGCTTGCCTATCAAGCGAACGCCAAAGTGATCGCAGCGGAAAAACGCAATGAAGAAACGCTCATCAACACACTGACATAAAATTGCATAGGACTTAGGCTGATACCACGAATCTTGTTTCGTAGAGCTTCATCTTAGACGACGTCAACAATCACGCTATTCTTCTATAAATATCAATCTGATAGTGACATTTGCCCTCTGCGTGCGGATGGTTCTTGCTTTTTGCCATCATTTTCCCTAGAAAAGGCCTCTCGCTTTCGGCTGGCGATGGGCGCGCCCTTAAAGCTGGAAGTGTTTTTGTTGGCGCAAAAGAGCGCGATCATTTGACGCCTTGAGAAAGAAGTAACGATGAAAAAAGACATTCACCCTGATTATCACGACATCACCATCGTCATGACCGATGGCACAGAATTCACAACGCGCAGCACCTATGGCAAGGCGGGGGATCGTATGCAGCTGGATATCGATGCCAAAACGCACCCCGCATGGACGGGGCAATTCCGCATGGTTGATCGCGGTGGTCAGTTGGCTAAGTTCAATAAGCGTTTTGCCGGTCTGGGTGCCAAGAAGGGCGAAGGCGAAGACGCTGCTGCACCTGCCGCTCCTGCCTCTAAAGAAGACAAGATCAAGCTAACAACAAAGGCAACGCCTGCTGCTAAGGCCAAGGCTCCTGCCAAAGCGAAAAAAGCGTAAGCGTTTTTTGACCCAGCCTATAAAAAAGCGGCTGCCTTCTATACTACGTCAAATTGAAAACCCGAAACCTTTTTGACCGTAGTTGTTTGCTTCTCTTTGGTTTATGTGTCTTGGCGGAGAAAAATTTTTCGGGTTTTCAAGCGGACGGATTATACCAACGAACTGATGTTTCACTTCATCGGGCGGTTGGTATGAGGCGTTTTTTCTGCCGCCAAAAGAGAGCCTTTGGTATCCTTTTTTATCAATATGTTAGCAAAAAAACATCGATTCTCAGCCCCGTGAGCG
>DYNT01000153.1 GCA_020720905.1 Micavibrio aeruginosavorus | reverse complement strand
TTTCCTCGTCCTCGCCCAAAGCCGTGGGGAGGTCTTCGATCTTTGTCATTTGCTCGGCGGTGTCACGGCCATAAAACGAAAAAGCGTTTTCTTTGCCGGGGCGAATGGAAACGATGGCAAGCGTTGTGTTGCGATCAACGCGAACGACGCCAGAGGCTTCAATGCCGCTGTTTGTTAAAGAGGCGTAGAAGCGTTCGCCAAACGTATCTTGAGAGATGGGCCCAACAAAACCGATTTGAATCTTGTCACCTAGATTTTCACGTTTAACAGCGCGCATCGCACCTGTCGCGCCGTTGAACTGCGAGCCGCCTAGCAGGAACTTGAAGTCACCTGATCCTTCGTTGTGCTCCAAAAGATCGGCGACGACTTCGCCGCAAAAATAAATCTTGGACATAAGAACTGCGACTCCACCGTGAATTGATTGCAAAAGGGTAATGGCTGAGTATACTTTCGTCAAACAAATTTGCGTCAGAATTGAGGCTAACACAAAACTTTGACTATTTTGTTAATGCGTTGTACGAAAAGGCCATAATGGTTAATGTCGCGGTAATGTCTGTGCCAAAAGGGAACCTTCACCATGCCTTCTCTTGCCCGTTTTTTTCTAACCCGTTTTCTTACGCTCACCCCTAAGGAATCGGCGTTACTGCTTTTTGCGGCATCGGTGGGCTCGTTGCTGATGGCCTATGTGGCGGAGCATTTCTTTGGCGTGTTGCCGTGTGAGCTTTGCGTTTATCAGCGCGTGCCGTATGCGCTGGTGGCGTTTTTATCTGTGACGGTGTTTGCCGTGGCTGTCTATGGGCGGGCTAGGGCGGCGCGAGGCCTGCTCCTCCTGTGCGCCTTGGCGTTTTTCGTGAATGCGGGCATTGCGGTTTTCCATTCCGGCGTAGAGCTTCACTGGTGGCAGGGCACAGACGGCTGCGCGGTTAATCCACTTGTCATGCAAAATATAAAAGATCCGGCTGCGGTGCGTGCGGCGCTGATGGCTGCGCCTGTCGTGCGCTGTGATGAGATTAACTTCACATTCTTGGGCTTCACGATGGCGAATTGGAACATTCCGGCATCGCTGGCGCTTTGCGCGTTCGCGCTTTTTGCGGCTTGGCGCTTAAGGATTACCCCTCGCTCCAACGCATGACGGTCTGGGCGGCCTTAACGCCTGATCGCAAAGCGCCCTCGATGGTGGAAGGCAAACTCGTCGCCGTCCAATCACCTGCCAGCGCAAGGTTCTTCCATCCAATATAAGCCGCAGGGCGCATTTTGTTTTGCGCGGGCGTGGCGGCAAAGGTGGCGCGTTTTTCGCGCACAACGCGCCATGGCGGCGTTTTGGCGGGATCAAGATCAAACACCTTGGCAAGGTTCTCCCACACGGCATTCGCCCATTCCTCTTGTTCGATTTGCTGATCGTCATAGCGGTTTGCGGCGCTGATCGTGACCGATACGACGCCTTGCTTGACAAAGACCCATTCCGCAAGGCCTCCCACAAGTCCCGTGAATCCGGCAGGATTATGCGGCGCTTCGATGCGGTAATGCACGTTGGTGATGGCGCGAAAATCGGAAGGCACCAAAAGATTGGGGATGATTTCCTGCGCAACCCACGAGGGAATGGCCAAAACAACCCAATCTTGCGGCGCGATGGGCACGACGTGGCTGGTGAAATCCAAAGCGGTGACAAGGCCGTCGGGCGTGACATCCATGGCGCGAAGGCGGCTGCCAAACTTAATGTCGCCGCCGCGCTGGCGCAGCGTTGTCAGGCAAGGCGTGACGAAGGTTTCCGTCAGGCCTATCTTGGGGAGAAGGGGGCAGCACGCCGCGCCGCCGCCGCCAAAGCTTTGCGTGAAGAGGTTGGCCAGAAGGCTGGCTGAGGCGTTTTCAGCCTCGGTGTTGAGGGCGGCGATGGCCAGTGGCTCCCAAAATCTTTTGTAAAGGGTCGTCTTGGTCTTCATGCACGAAGCGACCGTGTCGTCTTCGCCTGCGAAAAGAAAGTGTGAGGCAGAGAGATAGTCTTTCGGCTTCGTGCCCGCCACGCGGCGCTTGGGATCAAAGATCCACCACGGCACAAGGCCGTTATTCATACGGACGTTCCAACGCTCGCCCGTGTCTAAATCCATAAACGGAAAGAAGGGTTCTTTATGGCGCGTGACGGTTTCCTGCGCGCCGGAAAGCTCCAAGTAGTCTTGCACCGCGACGTTGCCCGACAGGACAAGGTGGTTGCCGTTGTCGATCCGGCAATCAAGATCTTTGTCATAGTACGAGCGGCATCGCCCCCCTGCATACGGCGCGGATTCGTACACGACGATTTTTTGATCCATCAACGAAAGCTGAAGCGCGGCGGAAAGCCCTGCCATGCCACCGCCGATGATATGAATGGTTCTGGGGTTGGTCATGACGTGGTTTTAGATCATTTATCGTTTAAAAACGATGGAAAAAATGAAGATGTTCGATTGTGGTGTCTTAGCGATGTTTTATCGGGTTCGTCCGCTTGAAAACCCGAAAAGTTTTGATTCTGCCAAGACGCTTCATAAACCACAAACAGATGAAGCGTTGGAAAATTATAATCCGTCCGCTTGAAAACCCGAAAAGTTTTTCTCCGCCAAGCAGCAGAAACCCAAGATAAATCAACAGCCTCGGCCAAAAAGTTTTCGGGTTTTTAAGTTGACGTATACCCCTTCCACTTCAAGAGTTGGTTTTTGGCAGGCAGAAAAAAACAAGAAAACTGGATCCCCGCTTTCCACCTTTTTACCTCCCCCCTTGCGGGGGAGGAAAGTTTTTCTTGGGTTTACGTCAGTAAGCCCTAGAAAAACTAGGTGGGGGGGTATCACTTTGCATCGTTTGTGACCCCCCCACCTATGAAAACTAAGACTTACTCGC
>DYNT01000152.1 GCA_020720905.1 Micavibrio aeruginosavorus | reverse complement strand
CTAAAAATCGGCGTGGCGTAGAAAAAGCCTAACGCCCCATCATTGCCTTGATCCGTGCGGCGGCAAGGGCAACGTCGTTCAAAGGCTGATACGTCCAGCGCTCTAACTTGCCTGTAAAGGGTCGCGTCAGCCCATCATCGCGCAAGGTTTGATGAAAGCGGCGGAATTTCTCTGACCCGCCCGAAAGCGGGATAATAAGGACGGGCTTGCCGGTTGAGCAAGCCTCGGACGTCATGTTGACGGAATCCGCCGTCACCATCAGAACCTCGGCCAACGCCAGCATCGCGTAATAGGGATTGTCGCCCTGCCCGTCCCACAGAAAATGCGGCTCATCGCTTAACGCTTTCTCCAAAACGGCAACATTCTCCTCACCCGTGCGACGCGAGGGCGTTATCAAAAGGCTGCCGCCCGTTTTCTTGGCAAGCACGGCAAGCTGCGCGGCAAGGGGCTTCATCTCCTCGGACGTCAGGCGATAAACCGCGTTGTTGCCGCCAAGCGCGACGGCGATAAGCGGCGAGGGTAAAGCAGCAAAGCGCGGCAGAAACTTTTTCGCCTCTTGCGCGAGCAGCTCTGGCGTCACGCGGTGCATAGAGCCACGCGTGGTCAGCACGTTCTCGCCCAGCACGCCGTCATGACGCGGCACGATCACCAGATCAAAGCGCGAGGGATCGATCACGGGATTTTGAATATAGACGGTAAAGACTTTTTTGCCCGCCTTCGCCGCCGCGCGACGCGCATAAAGGCACGCTGCCGCCCCCGCCCTGCCCGAGGCGATCATCAAATCGGGCCATGGCGGCGCGATGGGGTCGCCCTTGGCGCTAAACGCACGGCGCAGGCCGCTGCGCAAAAACGGTGCAAGCTGCTGCCATGGGGCGCGGAGCTTGATGCGCTTGACCACGGGCGCAGCGCCCAAGGCCGCCGCCAGCCCAAGACACTGGTTTTCCATCCCGATAACGCCAGACGTGACGATCCAGCATGTGACTTGGCTCTTGGCAGACATAACGCTATGATCCTTTTCAAAGGGGCGACTCTGGATTAGACATCTTGCATAACCCTCCTCTTTTGTCATCCCCGCGAAAGCGGGAATGACATCGGTTTAAAATGTTATGCAAGAGGTCTATTGAACCATCACTGTACGAGAAACGCATGAAGCACGTCAAACTCGATTCCATAGACCTTATGATCCTGCGCGAAATGCAGGACAATGGTCGCGTTTCCAACGTCACTCTGGCCAAAAAAGTGGGGCTTTCCGCCCCGCCGTGCCTAAGGCGTATGCACGCTTTAGAAAAAGCGGGCTATATTCGCGGCTATCACGCCGATGTCGCGCCCGACAAGCTTGGCTTTGGCCTGACCGTCTTTATCCATGTCGGCCTTGGCAATCACGCCGAGTCCGACTTAATGCATTTTGCCAAACTGGTCGATGGCTGGCCACAGGTGCGCGCCAGTTATATGCTGACCGGCGATTCCGATTTTCTTTTAAAGGTCGTGTCCGAGGATTGGGAGGCGTTTCAAAAGTTCCTCACGACACAATTGACCGCCGCAACAAACGTCACGCACGTCAAATCCTTTCCCGCCATGCGCCGCACCAAATACGCGGCAGGCGTGCCCCTTGAAAAGGAGGAAGAGAAAGAATAGACACCCTCTCGTCATCCCGCACAGCGGATGGCGCGGAAGCGTCAGACGCGTGATGCGGGACCCAGGGGACTGGGGACGATTTTGCGGTTTTGTGAAAAAGGAAAAAGCTTTCAACCTGCCTACGCTGCGTCGCAGCTTCGGCAAGGCAGGCTGGGTCTCGCATCTACGCGATGCTCACGCATCGCTTCGTGCGGGATGACGAAAAAATAGACACCTCTAACACTTAAACTCTAAACTCTAAACCCTAAACCCTGAACCCTGAACTCTAAGGCTCCCCCTTGCTCACCACCTTTCTTATCAGCACCGTCGATTTCTGCCGCCGTTTTGCGCTTGTCATTGTTCTGGCCGCGCTGGCGCTCTCTGCCTCTATGGGCGTTTATGTTCGTGACCATATCAAGATCAACACCGATATTGATCAGTTGATGGACGCCACGCTTGATTGGCGCTTGCGTGAAAAAGAATTGGATGCCGCTTTTCCGCAGAAGCTGGATCGCCTTATCATCGTCGTGGATGGCCTGAACGCCGACGTGGCTGAGCATGCCGCCGCCACGCTGGCGGACGCGCTCGCCAACCAACCTGCGTTGTTCAAGACCGTCCTGCGCCCTGACGCCTCGCCTACCTTCAAAAAATATGGGCTACTTTTTCTCAATGAAGAAAAACTGGCCGACCTTCTTGATACGCTGGTGCAAGCGCAACCGCTGATGGGCAGCCTTGCCAAGGATCCCTCTCTACGCGGACTTTTTAAAACCATGGAAATGGCCGTTGAAGGCGTCAAGCGCGGCCAGACGGATTACAAAACCATCGCGCCATCCTTCGCGCTGATCGCACAAACGCTGGAGGCTAATCTGGCGGGGCACGATGCCCGCCTGCCATGGCAAAGCATGATGGCCAATAACGCGCCGACGCTGCGCGACACGCGCAAGTTTATCCTTGCGCAACCCATTCTTGATTTCGGCGCGCTGTCACCCGGCGCTAAGGCCAGCCAAGCCGTGCGCGAGGCCGCACGCGAGTTAGGCCTAACGCCCGATAATGGCGTGACTATCCGCCTCACCGGTTCTGTCGCGCTCAACGATGAAGAGTTTGCCAGCGTGGCAGAAGGCACAAAGACAGCCACCATCGTCTCCATTGTCCTCGTCATGGCCCTTCTGTTTTTGGCGTTGCGTTCGCTACGCCTTATTCTGCCCATCCTCATCACGCTTGGCGTTGGGCTGATGGCCACGACGGCGTTTGCGATG
>DYNT01000151.1 GCA_020720905.1 Micavibrio aeruginosavorus | reverse complement strand
AGTCTTCTTCTTGAAGCGCGTGGTAGAGCAGGGAGTTCCTTTCATAGTAAAAAGCATCATCGGCACATTTAACATAAATTGGTTCGTTTTCTTTGGGCTTCACCGCAGCAAGCCCTAAGTCTTTTATAAGGGTTGGATTTCTGGTGGTTGGGGCAAAGGATTCCCTGTCATCATAGGCGACCCAAATGGTCGGAATGTTATAGCGCTTTAATTTATCGGCAAAGGCGCGTTCTGCCTCGACAAAAAAGCTTTGTCGCCGCTGGGGCATGGCGTGATAAAAGCACGATTGAACATCAATGGCCAGATGAACGGCGTTAAAGGCATTTTTCATAATAAGAGCCCTAAAAATAAAGACCCCTTATTTATACAATGGCGCGGCTGAAAGTAAAAGGAAAAAGGGGATCCTGTGTCCCTGCGGTCGTTCTTGGCATAATCCTGTTTCCTTCGCCGCTAATATGGCTTATTTCTTTCGGGTGATTCTTTTCCCATTTTACGGTGCGTTTTTTGACCCCCATGCCCAAGACTTTGTTCACAAAAGCCCCTTTGATCGCCGGTTTGGCGATGATTTTAGTCTTCGCCATCGTTGCGGGGGCGGGGCTTGGTTTGGATTGGCCCCTTTTGCTGGCTGCAGCGGCTCTTGTTTTTGCGGTGGCTGAGGGCGTGGCGTTGTGGAGCTTGCGTAAAAAAGCGGGACTGGATGCCCGTTTTCTACGTCACCTGAAATTCGTCGCAGATCGCCTTCAAGCCACCTTGCGCCATGCGCCCATGGGCTATTGCCTTTTTACGCCGCAAGGCCTGCTGCGCGAGGAGCAGGCGGTGGCCTCGCGCCTTGGCCTTGGCAAGCTGACCCATTTGGATGAATTGATTGGCGCGCTGAAGGACAGCGGCGCGTTTCTCTCTGCGTTTCGCAAGCTTCAAACATCGGGCGAGCCGTTTGTGCAGGACGTTCAGCCTGTGCAGGGAAAAGGCTCGTTGCGTCTTTATGGGCAGCGTTTTCGCATCGGCGCTGAGGGGCCGCATATCGATGGCTTGTGGTTTTGCGATTTAAAGACGGAGGATGCCGCCCTTCCTCCTTTGCCCATTAAGGAAGAGAACCATAAGGGCGAGGCGTTGCAAAAAGAAAGCCACGCGCCCCTCTCTGCTGTGACGAGGTCCGCTCTTGGCTCAAGCAGCGCCATGGCCGCAAGCATCGCGGGATCGTGCTTTGACGCGTTGCCGTTCCCTGTGTGGAGCCGCAATGCCGATCTTGAGCTGGTGACGTGCAATAAAGCCTATGCCAGCATTTTAGAGAGCACGTCTGAGCGTGTTGTGGCGCACCAGCACGAATTGATGCCGCCTCCTTTTAAGGGCGGACGCGCTTTGGCAGCCGCCGTGTTGGCCAAGGGCGAGGCGATGGAGGTGCGCGATCATGCCGTGATGAGCGGCCAACGGCGCTTGTTGCAAATTGTTGAACAGCCGTTTGTTCAAGACAAGGAGGATCCGCGTCCCTTCGCTTTATTGGGCTTTGCCATTGACGTGACGGCGGAAGAGGAAAAAGAAGCGGAGCTTCGCCGCCATCTTGTTTTGTATCACGAGGTGATGGAGCATTTAAGCGCAGCCATTTGCGTGTATGGTGCGGATAAAAGGTTGGAGTTTTATAATCGCGCTTATCAGCGCTTATGGGAGGCGCAGGATGTCTTTTTGGACAGCAAGCCGACCTTTAGCGATGTTTTAGAAGATTTGCGCGCGCGTCGCCGCATTCCTGAACAAGTGGATTTCCAAAAATACAAAAAGGAGCAGCTGGCGCTGTTCACCTCGTTGCTTGAGCCGCGTGAGGATGTGATTTATTTGCCCGATGAAACAAGCTTGCGCGTGATGGTGGCTCCGCATCCTTTGGGTGGCCTTATGTACGTTTATGAAAACGTCACGGATCAGTTGGCCTTAGAAACATCGTACAACACGCTGATGGCGGTGCAACGTGAGACGATTGATAATTTGGCCGAAGGCATCGCCGTTTTTGGCGCCGATGGCAAATTGCGCCTTTCCAATGCGGCGTTGGCGACGTTGTGGGCTCTGCCAGAAGGCTTTTTGGAAACCGAGCCGCATGTGGCGGACTTTTTAGAGCAAGCCAAGGCGCTTATTGCGACAACGGATGATTGGGAGGCGCGTAAGGCTGATTTGGTGGGCAAGGCGCTTCATCGCATGCCGCGTTCAGGCCGCATGAGCCGCACCGATCAACGGATCGTTGAGTTTCTAACCGTGCCCTTGCCCGATGGTTCTGTGCTGAACAGCTTCCTTGATGTCACCGACTCGGCCAAGGTGGAGCAAGCCCTTCGTGCCAGCAACGCGGCGTTGGCCACGGCGGATCGCTTGAAATCCGATTTCGTGGCTAATGTGTCCTATCAATTACGCACGCCCCTTAACACCATTACGGGCTTTGCCGAAATTTTGGTGGAGCAGTATTTTGGCGCGCTTAATGAACGGCAGATGGATTATACGACAACCATTAAGACGGAGAGCGAAAAGCTTTCGCGCCTTATCAACAATGTTTTGGATTTGGCGACGATTGAGGCGGGGCGCATGACCTTAGACCTTCAGTCTGTTGTTGTGGCCGATGTTTTGAATGAAGCCAAGGCGATGACGGCGGAATGGGCGCGTCAGCAGCTTTTAGAGATTTTGATCGATTGTCCTTCGGACATGGGGTCTTTCGAGGTGGATGAGCAGCGCGTCAAACAAATCCTTTTCAATCTTATCAGCAACGCGATTAAATACACGCCTGCGGGGGGACATATCGCGCTGGCCGCATGGCCACAAGATGAGTGGGTTGTGATCAGCGTTTTGGATACGGGCGTCGGCATTCCTGAAGACGATCGTGAGCGTATCTTTGGCAAGTTTGAGCGCGCCAA
>DYNT01000009.1 GCA_020720905.1 Micavibrio aeruginosavorus | reverse complement strand
CGCCAGAGACTTTTTTGTTTCGTTTTTAATTCTTTTTTTCATCTTTTTCATCGCTTGATAGTAACACAAAACCCTTTATTTTTGGTATATAGTCCGTCCGCTTGAAAACCCGAAAAATTTTTCTCCGCCAAGCCACTTATCCATAAGAAAAACAAGCAAACGCGGCCAAAAAGTTTTCGGGTTTTCAAGCGGACATAGTATACCTAAAACAGTTCAAGAGTTGGCAAGCAGTAGACCCTTTGCTTCCCCCCCCCTGTCATCCCGCACGAAGTCCCGCGTAGAGCGGGACGAAGATGCGGGATCCAGTTTAAACCTTTTCTTTTCAACAATCCCAATCTTTGTTTTTTTCCGAAACAAAGAAAAATCAACTGGATCCCGCATCTGCGCGATGCTCGCGCATCGCTTCGTGCGGGATGACGAGGGAGTAAATCGCTTGCTAACGCCTTGATCACTTTCGCAATCAAGCCTCACGATTGACGATGGGCGTTAATATACCCCCCTACTCCACCGTCACGCTTTTGGCGAGGTTGCGGGGTTGGTCAACGTCTGTGCCCTTGGCCAGCGCGGTGTAATAGGCCAAAAGCTGCACAGGGATGGTGTAGAGGATCGGCGCGACGACGGGGTGACATTCCGGCAGCGTTGTGACCCAGTACGGCTTGCTGCCCATGTTCGCAAGGCCAGCCTTATCGGTGAAGAGGACGACCTTGCCGCCCCGCGCCACAACCTCTTGAATGTTGGAGGCCGTCTTTTCAAACAGCGCGTCATGCGGCGCGACGACGACAACGGGCATTGTCTCATCAATCAGCGCGATGGGGCCGTGCTTCAGCTCGCCCGCCGGATAGCCTTCGGCGTGAATGTACGAAATTTCCTTCAGCTTCAATGCGCCTTCAAGCGCGATGGGATACATCAGCCCACGCCCCAGATAAAGCACGTCCTTCGCATCGCAAATCTTTTGCGCCAGCTCCTGAATCTTATGATCCTCGCGCAGAATATCATTCAGCTTGGAGGGAACCTCGCGCAAGGTTTGCAAGATGACGGCTTCTTTTTCGGCGGAAAGCGCACCACGCGCCTTCGCCGCATCCAATGCCAAACACAACAAAACCGTCAGCTGCGTTGTAAACGCCTTGGTGGAGGCCACAGAAATTTCAGGCCCGCAAAGCGTCGCCACCATCACGTCTGATTGCCGTGCAATCGTGCTGTGCTGCGCGTTAACGACGGCCAGAATCTTTTGCCCATGTTGCTTGGCGTAGTTCAGCGCGGCGAGCGTATCCGCCGTCTCGCCTGACTGCGAGATCACGATCATCGCGCCACCTTCAGGCATGGGCGATCCGCGATAGCGGAACTCCGACGCGACATCAATCTCAACCGCAAGGCCTGCCAGTTGCTCAAACCAATACTTGGCCACCATGCCCGCATAGTACGCCGTGCCACACGCAACGATGGTGAGGCGCGAAATCTCTTTCCATGCGAACGGCAGAGGCGGCATCGACAAATGCCCCTCGGCAGTCGCCAGCGCATTCATGGTGTCGCCAATCACGGCGGGCTGCTCAAAAATCTCTTTGAGCATAAAGTGACGATACTCGCCCTTGCCGATCACCGCGCCGGAAAGCGCCGTTTCTTGAATCTTGCGCGTGACGATGGTGTCGTCCTTGTCGTGAACGACGGCTTGGCCAGCCGTCAGCTCGACCCAGTCGCCCTCCTCCATATAGGCAATGCGGTTCGTCAGCGGCGCAAGCGCCAAAGCGTCTGAGCCTAGATACATTTCCGTGCCGCCATAGCCGATGGCCAGCGGGCTGCCGCGCCGCGCGCCGATCAAAAGGCTGTCATGCCCCGTAAAGATAATGGCAAGAGCAAACGCGCCCTCCAGCCTTTTAAGCGCCTTGGCCGTCGCGACTTGGGGGGTTAGGCCGGATTGCAAATAATCCGTGATCAGGTGCGCGATGCTTTCCGTATCCGTCTCAGACTTAAAGACGTGCCCCTTGGCTTCCAGCTCCTTACGAAGCTCACGATAATTTTCGATAATGCCGTTATGCACAACGGCGACTTGCGAGGAAAAATGGGGATGCGCGTTATCCTCTGTCGGGCGGCCATGTGTGGCCCAGCGCGTGTGGCCGATGCCGACATCGCCCGCTAAAGGCTCCTGCGCTACTTTATCGGCCAGCGCATGAAGCTTGCCTACGGCGCGGCGCGTTTCGATGCAGCCGTTCACCAAAGTCGCCACGCCCGCGCTGTCATAGCCGCGATACTCCAGCCGTTTCAAACCATCCACCAACAAATCAACAACAGGGCGCTGCGCCAAAATACCAACAATACCGCACATGGGAAGAGGACTCCTTGAAGAGAGATCTGTGAATCTGCCAACCCTTTTTGCGCCGCGTCCCCCCTCTTGGCAATCCCCCTTGCCGTCAACTTGCGCGACAAAATGTTACGAAAAAGGCAGGCTTAACCAATATATTTTTATTTACAGCCTTGTCATGGCTCGCTTCTCATGCGAGATTTCATCGACTTTACCGCACAACCCTATTCGCAGGAGGCATTTAAGTGACCGAAGATAACAACAAAATTCTTTATCAAAGCATCAAAGAAGAATTTCAAAATCTTTTCTCTCTCACCATGAATTATCCTAAAGGTGGGCAAAAGAATCCTTGCTCCTTCACCCAAGTCGCCGACATGGTTGTGGTTCATATTGATACAACGCCAGAAGACCATTTTCTGGATTCTGGGTTCAATGCCATCAAAGATTTTAAGAAGCTTCTTTCGGATGTTGGCCTTCCCAAAACAGCCGTTAAGGAGGAATATAGCTATATTCCCGTAAGTAACCATCACCCATCGAGCATAACGACAACCATTTCCTCTGAAATGCCAAAAACTTCCCTTCATGGCCGTGGTATCAAGGTGGTAAAAAGCGACATGACTCTGATTCTTTCCTTTTCCCCTGAGGGTTTGAGTATTATCGCTCGTGCCCATCGTTTGGCTCTTTACAAAAAAGCCCACGCCAGATTAACAGTAGCCCACAAAGAAGTTGAAGAAATTGCTGCGGCGCTTCCCCAAGAAGAGCAAGCACCGTTCATGAAAGAAGTTCTGAATGTGCAAGGATGGGGGAAGCTGCGTGATTTAGAGGGGATTAACAGTCGCGCCAGCACCCCTGCCCCTCAACTAGGATAAGCTCTACTGACCCCTTATTCTTTTATCAGGAAAAGAACGATGCCCCAAGAAATGACGACGACAGAGATTTCCGAGCGGCTTCAAGAAAGCTTCAAATCTCTTCATGACACAACGCTGACCATGATCAAAGAAAAGACATCACCTCAAGATACCGTCAGCAAACTCTTTTGTCGCGAAGAACCGGATCAAATTATCTTTGATATAAGAACAACGCTGCTGTCCTATGACACTTTACGCACGGCGTCTTTAAGTCTTGATCTTCTGTCAAAGGTTTTAAAAGACCATTTTCCTGAAACAAAAAACAATTGTTTAAAGTCGATAGAAAAGACGCGCTTTCAAGCCATTTATGAAATCACGACACCTTGTCCTAAGCATCCTGTTTCGATAACGCGGATGAGCGCGGCTTATGATGCTTTGCGTGTAGGACTTGCCCTTCAGGCGTTTGCGCCCTTTATGGAAAAAATTGGACGCGCAGAGGCTGAGCTTGCTGAAGGTCAAAAGGCCGTCAAAGAATTGGCGCAAACCCATTCAGGTCCATCCAAGCAACACTTCACTAATCACATTAGAACCGCTCTTGTTGCTTCTATCTCTAAAAAACTAGGTCTTTAAAACCAAAAAGCGGTTTTAGAAATTCCGATAGGCTAAGGAAAACCCCTTGGGGGACGGAATAAGCGCAAGGTCTAGCGCGCGTTCTGGTTTAGCGACGTTGCCGATGGTTTTATCACCTGTTGAGGCGACATTTTGGATATAGTATGTCCCGCGATAACCTGCCTCATCCAAAAACGCAATCATCCATGCCAAATCTTTTTCATCCAGCCAATCGGGGTGAACGGTTGTGCGGATTTCAAAGGTCAGGGGGTGTGTTGGGGTATTGGAAAAACGCTCTCCTTTATCGTCATCCCGCTGAAAAGCGGGATCCAGCGCCGCGCGTCCGCGCGGCATAAGACTCTTTTCTTGCGCCGCTCTAGTGACGCATCGGGCTTCGCTGCTATGCAGCTTCGACCCGACAGGCTGGATTCCGGCTTTCGCCGGAATGACGGCAGTATGAATGAGGGAAGCCGCCTCTATCAACAGCGCCAGACTTTGCATAAACGGCTCCCATAATTTAGACGTGCCAATCAACGCCCCCGTTTTTTCCGGTGGGCATTTGAAATCCATCGCAACGTAATCCACAAGACCCTCGGCCAACAGACCGCGCAGCACTTCGGGGCGAGAGCCATTGGTATCCAGCTTGATTTTAAAGCCCATCGCTTTCACGCGGCGCATCAAAGCGGGCAAGCCCGCATACAGCGTCGCCTCGCCACCTGAAAAAACAACGGCAGATAATTTGCCAATGCGCTTTTCAAGGAAAGCAATGACCTCATCATCCTCTTTCTCGCCCTTCCCAAAAACAATGTTGGGGTTATGGCAGTAAACGCAACGCATATTGCACCCCGCCACCCAAACGATGCAGGACATTTCGTTCGGGTAATCGAGGAGAGAAAACGGGGTGATGTCGTAAAGAGAAGGCATGTCAGCATTTAGCATTTAGCATTTAGCATTTAGTGCAGGTCTTTTCTTTTCCCTAAATGCTAAATGCCGGATGCTAAATGCTCCTTTGTTTAGTTGCAGCATCCATCGCTGCACAGCTTGTGTTTGCGAATAGCGTCCTCGGTGAAGTGAACGCGCTCACGATGCTCGCCCTTCTTGCCGATGTTAAAGCTGTCCACGGGACGGAAGTAGCCCATCACGCGAGTCCACACCTGCGTCGTTTCGCCGCAGTGCGGGCATGTGGGTTGTTCGCCCTTCAGATAGCCATGCTCATCACAAACGGAAAAGACAGGCGTGATCGTAATATAGGGCAGCTGATAGTTGGTCAAAACCGCCTTCACGAACTGACGGCATGAGTCCGCCGTATCCAGCTTCTCATTCATATACATATGCAACACCGTGCCGCCTGTATATTTGCATTGCAGCTTGTTTTGCAGATCCAAGGCCTCAAACGGATCCTCGGTGCAGCTGGCAGGAAGCTGGCTGCTGTTCGTGTAATAGATGTTAGGGCCGCTGCCAGATTGCTTGATTCCAGGGAAGCGTTTCAAATCTTCCTTGGCGAAGCGATACGTCGCACCTTCTGCTGGAGACGCCTCCAAATTGTACAAGTTACCCGACTCTTCTTGGTACGTGCGCAGACGGGCACGAATATGATCAAGAATGCGTAGCGAGAACGCGATGCCTTCTTGATCGGTCATGTCATGCTTGCCGTCCGTAAAGTTTTCAATCATTTCATTCATGCCATTGACGCCAATGGTGCTGAAGTGATTGCGGAAAGATGACAGATACCGGCGGCTATAGGGATAAAGGCCACGCTCGAACATTTCGTTCACAAAGACGCGCTTTTTCTCCAGCGTGCTTTTAGCCATATCCATGAGGCGTTCAATTTCAGCCATCAAGCTCGTCTCATCGCCCTTAAACTTGTGGCCAAGACGCGCCATGTTGAGTGTGACAACACCGATAGAACCCGTCATTTCAGCCGAGCCAAAAAGGCCGTTGCCGCGCTTTTGAAGCTCACGCAAGTCCAGCTGCAAGCGGCAGCACATCGAGCGCACCGCGTTAGGCTTATAGGCTTCAGGATTTTCAACCAGCTTACCGTTTTCGTCCAGCTTATATTGGCTGCCGATAAAGTTCTGGAAGTATGAGCTTCCCACCTTGGCGGCGTTTTCAAAGATCGCATCAGCGATTTTGTTGTTCCAGTCAAATTGCTCGGTGATGTTGACCGTTGGAATCGGAAACGTGAAGGGTTGCCCCGTGCTATCGCCTTCTGTCATCACGTCATAATAGGCCAGAACGATGCGCTCCATCTCAGGAACAAAATCAGCATAGGTCATCTCAGACAAACTCTTCAGCTCTGGGCGACGGTATTTAGCCAACGCCAAAAGCTTATCGGCTTCGTCTTGCTTCAAATTCGCAAACAGATGATCGCCGCGAGCCATCGGCATTTGAGGCTTCAAATCGTCGGGAACCGTGATATCAAGCGTCACGTTGGTGAAAGGCGACTGCCCCCAACGCGCCGGAACATTCAGATTGTAGACAAATTGACGGATTGCCTTGCTAATTGCTTTATCATCCAGCTGATCACGGAACACATAAGGTGCCAGATAAGTATCGAACGAAGAAAAGGCCTGAGCGCCAGCCCATTCGGACTGCAAGATGCCAAGGAAGTTGGCCATCTGCCCGAGCGCTTCACGGAAGTGGCGAGGAGGCCGTGAGGAGACGCGCCCCGTCACACCATTAAAGCCCTCGCTGAGAAGCTGGCGCAGACTCCACCCCGCGCAATAGCCCGCAAGGCTGTCAAGATCATGGATATGATAATCGCCTTCACGGTGAGCCGCGCCCTCTTCCTGCGTATAGACTTGATCCAGCCAAAAATTAGCGATCACCTTGCCCGCAAGGTTGTTGACGAGTCCGGCATGGCTGTAACCGACATTCGCGTTGGCGTTGATGCGCCAATCAGACTTGGAGAGATACTCATCCACAGAGTCGGAACAATTGATCCTTGTGCCCGTATTTTTCTGCTCTTGTTCTTGCGAAGCAGGGCGTGGTTCGAACGGAATAACTTGAGCTGTGGCGAGATCGAGCATGTATTTCCTCCCAAGGACTTCTTACCGAAGTCAATTAATAATTTTGTGTGCACCAACAAGATGAAGGTGGCGTGAGAGCATTTAAACACAAAATGTAGTGTGGCCTATTGATCTATGTCAAGTTTTAACAAAAAGATTGGTTAAGAGAGATGACCAAAGATTAACCCCAAACCGCCACGATTATGACATGATTCAACCTATCGGCCTATCAATACGGGTTCGTATCGATAGAAGGAATCTTAATAGCATAGTTGGCCCTAAAAATAAATCGGCCACCGCCTCATGACCAGACGAATTCTGGGGATGGAATTGGGGGTAAAACGAAAAGAGCAACCCTACAAGGATATGTCGCTTTTCCGCCATCCACCCCCAAAAAACAGTTGTTCTACTGTGGCTTTTAGGGGATCGAAACAAAACTTTTCCCCTCAACCCCGTGATAAAAGCCGTTGATGGCAACAAGGGATTTATTAAGCGCTATCAGCTTATTAAGAGCTGATTCTGAGTCGAATCGCCCCTCTAAAAACGCACGATACACCTGCGCGACCTTGACCATATCCCTATCTTGTGGCGAAAGGCGGAAATGGGTGACACCCGAATCCGCCATTGCACGCATTTCATCCAGCAAAACGACATAACCGCGTGTAAGGGTCTGCGTGCCATTGATGGTCAAGATAGGCTGCCCCGTGATGGTATCAACATCAAGACCATCGGGATCATTGATGCAAACGCGGCGGCAATGATCCTTATCGCGGCCATGAGCGCGGGCGTGATAACACCGCATAGAAATCGCCAAAGGTTGCCGCCCAAAGACCTGAACTTCGGTTTGAATCCCCATTTCGTCATCGCGAGGGGCGGAGCCCCGTGGCGATTCAGCTGCCGAGCGTCTGCGAGGCGTGCGACTCTCTTGCGCGGCAGACGCCGCGCTACTGGATTGCTTCGTCGCGTTCGCTCCTCGCAATGACGACGAATAACGTGCCAACCCCCTCATCGCCTTGCCCGACATTTCCGAGGCGAACACGACACGCACAGCGCCACGGGCGGCCAGCGCAGCCAATGTGCCTTCGTTCATCACGTTAATCATGGGTCCCACAATAAATGGCTTGCCTTCCAAAGCCTGAAGGGCCGACACGTCATTGGCTTCAATAAGGCGATTTCCCGCCGCTTTTTCAAGCAACGCAGCCCTTTCTCGCGGCAATGTCAACAAAGCCAAAGACGATAAAACAACTTGCTTGCCCGCCCGCTCCAACCGCTCAATGACTTCATCCTGATAGGGACTGAAAAAAGGCTCACGTTTTGAGCACACGACCTCACCCACATAAACGCAATCCACAGGTGCTTCGTCCGCGATACGGAAATAAAAATCCCGCATCTTTTCCGGCGGCCAGTTATAAAATAACGGCCCAAGGGTAAGGTGTGAAGAGGTCATTATGATGGTTACGTCGAAGCTACACGAATTTCGCCAACGCGCGTTGATCCCGTTCTATGTTTCTTGGGTTTTGTGATGGAAATCTCGACATCTCTATCCAGCGCCGTCAAAAAATGCATAAGACGCTCGACTGAAAATCCTTCCAGTTTATAGTTTGCCAGCGCCGATATTTTTGGCTGATTAACTTTAAGTTTTGACGCAGCCTCGATTTGTGTAAATTTTTCTGTTCGGATAATTTCATTAATCGCCAAGACGAGCTTTAGCTTGGCCTGACGCTCTATGGCATCGGCAAAGCCCAGATCGGCAAAAACATTTGTTGTGCCTCGTGTGATTTTTTCCATTGCGTTTTACCCTTTGCCCTGTGTCTTGACCAAGCGCAGATAATCCTCTTGCGCTGCTTTTAGCCGTTTGCCGAGCAGCTCAATGTCAGATTGAGCCGTTTTAATACCATGCGGCGATTTTTTCTGAAAGGCATGAAGGACATAAACCATTTCAGGAAACCTCACCGTATAAATGGCGCGGTAGGCATTTCCGGCATGGGCTTCGACAATCTCAAGAACGCCAGCACCTTCCCCTTTCCATGGTTTCGCATGGGGGTGTTTGCCGCCGAACTGTGCTAGCCCTAAAGCATTTCCCATATCTTTCTGAACCATTTTAGGAAAAGCCATAAAATCCTTTTTGGCGGAGTCAACCCACGCCAAAGGCCTTTCTCGTGCCTGAAGAACACCTGTCATTGCCTAATCTTCTTATTATCTCATATCTGGGATATATTGTCAAGTCCGTTTTAGCGCCATCCCTTTTGATATGCGCCAAGGGTTTGCTGCCCCCCTTCGGCTAGTTGATGCAGCGCGCCCGTGTCTACGTCCGTCTCGCCACGCGCCAGCGCGTCCAGCACATGCCGGAACGTGCCAACAACTTGCGTGACATAGGCGCGAGAACGTTGCCTGCCCTCAATCTTCAGTGCGGTCACGCCCGCCGCTTTCAGTTGAGGCAAAATATCAATGACGTTCCAACCCACAGGCTCTTCGAATAAATACGAAGGCTGCCCCAACGCGACATAGCGCCCCTTACAGGGCGTGGGATAAGACGCGGCTTCATCTTTGCCAAAGCGGTTAAGCGTCACATCGCCAAGGCAGGCAAGGCGGCAGCCGCCCGCCTCTTCCTTATAGGCAACATGGCTGGCAGGGGCGCATGCACCATCATGGCTTGGCGACAACCCCGTCATATAGGAGGATAGAAAACACCGCCCCTCAGACATTGTGCCGACACTACCAAAGCAAAATACTTCCGTTTCAATGCGAATCTCGTCAATAATCGCGGCCACCTCCTCTACCGACAAAACACGCGGCAAAACGACGCGTTTGATGTCGAAATTGTCGCGATAAAAGGCGATAGAAAGCGGGTTTGAGGCAGCCGCCTGCACCGATAAATGCCGCCTGAGATTCGGGTGCTTGTGGGTTGCATAATCCAAAAGGCCAATATCGGCCATAATCACCGCATCTGCGCCAATCGCCGCCGCGTTATCGATGGCCGCATGCCACGGCTCTGGTTCACCCGCGCGGGGAAAGGTGTTGATGGCGACAAGCAGCTTGCGCCCACGTTCATGGGCATAAGCCGCGCCTTCGGCCATTTCCTCAACATCAAAATTAAGCCCCGGATAGTTACGAGCGTTCGTGCTATCGCGAAAACCAACATAGACGGTATTCGCACCCGCATCGATGGCGGCGCGAAGCGCAGCAGGCGTTCCCGCAGGACAAACAATTTCAAGAAAGGGGCGTGTCATGAACCCTCTTCATTCGTTTATAAAGGCGCGTTCCCAGCGCATCGGCCAACGATAGAAAAACTTCAGCCGATTTCGCAAACGGCCCAAAAAGGGAGAGTATCTCGCCCATCACATCCATTTCTTCGCGGTCTAGCGTGTTACGCAGCCCCACAATCACGGACGTATCCCCAACGACCTGAATAGCGCGCGAGAAAAAGAGCGTATCGCCGTCCTCGCGCCCCTCTAGCATCGCGATTAAATCGCGCAATGAGCCCGTGATCGTGGCATCGGCTCTCCCCTGTTCATGAGGAGAGAGGACGGAAAAACGCACAGGCGGCTGCCCCAACGTCAGGGCAAAACGATACGGCGTGTCCGTCGGCGCAAAGAACACAACAGCCTTGGACAACTGCGCAAGGTTGGCCAACAGCTTGGGATGACGCCTGCGGATACGCTGCATCACGATTTCTGTTGTTCGCGCCACGGCCAAAGGCGGCACAACCGCCAGCGCCATTTTTGCCAAAGGCAGAGGAAAGGATCGTTTTTTCATCAAAGAACCATAACAGCGTTATCAAAAAATACAGCTTGCCTCATGTCTTGATAACGATCAAGAATAATGACCCTTCTAACCCACTTCCATAAAAGGCTTTCCTTTGCCCAACGCTCTACTCCCCACCCTATCCTTGCTCGCTGCGCTTCAAAAAGAGCGCGGAATCGCCCTTATTGAGCACGCGCTGACGGATACCAGCGATATTCCGTCTTTTGATGAACAAGCGGCCCTTACCCACAAAGAACTGATCTTTGCGCAAAAGAACAATCTGGACTTTTGGGTTTTGTTACCAGAGCGCTTTTTTGAATCCTTCGCCAAGCGCAATAACGCTGAACTTCGCAAAAGTTTTTCTCATGATGCCCTTATTGAATGGTATCTCTTTAATTTAGAGCAGCCTATCTATCAATTAGCTCTTGGCCATCTGGCTAATCATACAGACCTGACGCCCTCGCAAACAGGCGCTTTGATCCATTATGTGGCCTCGCTGAGCTATCTTGGCCAACTGCGCGATGGCGGCCTTGCCATTTATCGTAGAGCTGAGGTTCTCCCCGTTGATGTCAGCCGCATGAAAAACTTGGCGCTTTCTTGTCTGTCCCGCGAACGCCTTTTTATGGGGCTGGCCGATGAAAAACTAAGACTTTGGATTGATGAAGCCCGCGCCCCGTCAGCCGCCACCATCGGCAAGATGGATCAAATTCTCAGAAAAATAAGGGATGGCTATAGCAAGGGAGTCTTGGCAGAAAACTCCATGGCGGCATGGTTCTCTTTTTTGAATGACGAGATCGAACAACGGTTTGGTTCTCTCATCACAACAATGGCGCGTCTTTTGCAAGATAATAAAGGGGGCGAGATAGGTCATAGCACCGTTTCATCCCTTGACAGCGATATTGAAAGAGAATGGGAAAACATTAAACAACACTCCCTCTTTCGCGGTCTTTCCGAGGTTTCCTTACGTAACATTTTAAAAGGCGCCAACCTAATCACAGTCGATAAAAACACGACCCTCTTTGCACAAGGCGATCCTGTTTCCCGTTTTATCATCCTTTGGGAAGGATGGGCGCGCAGCTATAAAACAAATGCCGATGGACAAGAATCCATCCTGCAAATACTGGGCAGAAAAGACTGCTTGCTGGATCACAGTTTCATGATGACCCTACCTGCGCCCTTTACGTTCAAGACCATCACAAAAGGACGGATTCTTTCACTTTCTTTGACAACTTTGGCGGATCACCTCTCTCGCAATCGCGAGTTGTCACAGAATTTTTTACTGGCCACAACAACTCGGCTGCAAAGGCTGGTCGGACAATTTGAGCAAATAACCCTGCGGACGGCCGAACAGCGTGTAGGATGGTTCCTCATCAATCTTCATCTGGAAACAGGATTGGAGGGCGAGCCGATCAAACTCCCCTTTGATAAAGCCCTTATTGCATCGTATTTGAACATCAAACCAGAGACTTTTTCGCGTGTTTTGGGGCAGTTTAAAAAACGCGGCTTCACAATCGAAAAACACCAAATTACGATGCCAGAATCCCATGCTCTTTGCGCCTACTGCGATCCGGACATGGCTTTGCGTTGTTGCCGCGCCGAAGCCGCCAATTGCGCCCCTATCAGAGCCGCCCGTAAGGCGCGAGGAGAATAAAAAATCATCTCTTTTAATTTTAGGTCGTCTTCAATCTTTCCATCCACATCGCATACGGTTAGTATGCCTTCCCATGATCGCTTATATCCTTCGCCGCCTGTTGTTAATGATCCCCACCTTGCTGGGGATTATGGTGCTGAACTTTGTGATTGTTCAAGCCGCCCCTGGTGGCCCCATTGAGCAAATCGTCGCCAAGCTGCAAGGCAACGCGGTAGAGGCAACCGCTCGCGTGTCAGGCGGCGGAAGCGATACGGCTAGCGCCGGACAGAATATGCGCGAGAATAACGCCGCCGCCAGCGCCGCGACATCCCGCTATAAAGGCGCGCAAGGGGTTGACCCTGAATTGATCCTAGAGCTGGAAAAGCAATTTGGTTTTGACAAGCCACTGCATGAGCGCTTTTTCAAGATGATCGGAAATTATGTGCGCTTTGATTTTGGCACGTCCTATTTCCGCGATGAAAAAGTGATGGATCTTGTCATCGCAAAAATGCCTGTATCGGTTTCGCTGGGCTTATGGTCAACCCTGATCATCTATCTGGTGTCCATTCCTCTTGGCATTCGCAAGGCGGTGAAGGACGGCTCGCCCTTTGATCTGTGGACAAGCGCCGCGATTATCGCGGGCTATGCCATCCCCAGCTTTCTGTTCGCCGTATTGCTCATCATCGTTTTTTCAGGCGGGCGCTATTTGGATTGGTTCCCGCTGCGCGGCCTTGTCTCCGACAACTGGCAGGATCTGAGCTGGCCTGCGCGGATCGGCGATTACTTTTGGCATATCGCGCTGCCCGTCGCCGCGATGGTGATCGGCGGGTTTGCGAGCCTCACCATGCTCACGAAAAACTCGTTTTTGGATGAGATTAACAAGCAATACGTCCTGACCGCCCGCGCCAAGGGGCTAAGCGAAAACCGCGTCCTTTACGGCCATGTGTTTCGCAACGCCATGCTGATCGTGATTGCAGGTTTCCCATCAGCCTTTATCGGGATTTTATTTACAGGCTCGCTTTTGATCGAAGTGATTTTCTCGCTGGACGGCATGGGGCTGTTGGGTTTTGAGGCTGCGATCAACCGCGATTATCCCGTCATGTTCGGCACCCTGTACTTCTTCACGCTTCTGGGGCTTACCTTGCAACTGATTGGCGATTTGATGTATGTCGCCGTCGATCCCCGCATTGATTTCGAAGCGAGGAAAACGTGATGGAAGTTTCTTCAACCACTCACAATCCCGTCATCCCCGCGAAGGCGGGGATCCCATTTGGTTTCTTTTTTAAACAAGAAAATGGGATGCCAGCCTTCGCTGGCATGACGGACAGGGGGAAAGGAAAGGGAATCTCATGATCCTCTCCCCCCTCACCCGCCGCCGCCTTGCGGCGTTTAAGGCGAACCGACGCGGGCATGCCGCGTTCTGGCTTTTTCTTGTGCTGTTTGTTCTGGCGATGGCCGCCGAGCTGATCGCGAACGATAAGCCGCTTGTCCTTTATGTGAACGGGCAGGCCTTTGCGCCGATTTTCAAGGCCTATCCCGAAACCACCTTTGGCGGCGAGTTTGAGACGGAGGCACGCTACCGCGATCCTTATATGAAAAAACTGATCGCGGAAAAAGGCGGCCTTATGATCTGGCCGCTTATCCCCTTTTCCTATAACACGATCAATTATGACCTGACCGTTCCCGCGCCTGCGCCGCCATCGGCGGATAACTGGTTGGGCACAGACGATCAAGGCCGCGACGTTTTGGCGCGGATGATCTATGGCTTTCGTATTTCCGTTCTGTTCGGCCTGACGCTCACGCTGTTGTCCTCCATCATCGGCGTGTGCGCGGGCGCGGTGCAGGGCTATTTCGGCGGCCTCACCGACCTTTTAATGCAGCGCGTGATGGAAATATGGGGGGGGATGCCTGTCCTGTACCTGCTCATCATTATGGCCTCGCTTGTGCAGCCAAACTTTTGGTGGCTCCTTATTCTCATGCTGCTGTTTTCGTGGATGTCGTTGGTTCACGTTGTGAGGGCTGAGTTTCTACGCGCCCGCAATCTTGATTATGTTCGCGCTGCCAAAGCGCTGGGCGCAAGCGACACGCTTGTCATGTTTAAGCACGTTCTGCCCAACGCGATGGTCGCGACGCTCACTTACCTGCCCTTTGTACTCAACCATTCCATCACGACATTGACAGCGCTGGATTTCCTTGGCTTTGGCTTGCCGCCCGGATCGCCCTCGCTGGGGGAATTGCTCAACCAAGGCAAGAATAACCTACAAGCGCCGTGGCTGGGTATCAGCGCTTTTAGCGTGCTGGCGCTTATGCTCACGCTGCTGATCTTTATCGGCGAGGCTGTGCGCGACGCGTTCGATGCGCGCAAAACGACGGGGGGACGCGCATGACCCTTCTTTCCGTCTCCAACCTGTGCGTCACGTTCGGCCATGGTGACAACGCTGCCCAAGCCGTGCAAGGCGTATCGTTTTCAATCAACAAAGGCGAGACTCTGGCGCTGGTCGGCGAGTCCGGCTCTGGCAAGTCCGTCACCGCGCTTTCCATCTTACGATTACTGCCTGTGGAGCCAACGGGAACGATTGTGTTTGATGGACAGATTATTCTAAACCGTCATGGCGAAGGTAAGAACTCTTCATCCGTCATTGCGAGCGCAGTGAAGCAATCCAGCGCCGCGCGTCTGCGCGGCATAAGACTCTCTTGCGCCGCAGACGCGGCGCAGCTGGATCGCCACGCTCCGCCTACGGCTTCGCTCGCGATGATGGATGAAAAAGAAGTCAACATCCAAACCATACGTGGCAACCGGATTGCGATGATTTTCCAAGAGCCGATGACCTCGCTCAACCCGCTGCACACGATTGAAAAGCAAATTGGCGAGGTTCTGTTCGTCCATAAAGGGCTGAGCGAAACAGCAGCCAAAACGCGCACGCTAGAGCTTCTTGCGCTGGTCGGTCTGCCCAATCCCGAAAAGCGCCTGACCGCCTACCCGCATGAATTATCAGGTGGGCAGCGGCAGCGTGTGATGATCGCGATGGCCTTGGCAAACGATCCCGATCTGCTGATCGCGGATGAACCAACAACCGCGCTGGATGTGACCATTCAGGCGCAAATCCTCACCCTCCTTAAAGATATCCAACACAAGATGGGCATGGCGTTGCTCATGATTACGCATGACCTGACCATCGTGCGCAAAATTGCGGATCGCGTAGCCGTGATGAAGGCGGGCGAGATTGTGGAGAGCGGCAGCACTGGCTCCCTTTTCAACGCGCCTCAACATCCCTACACCAAAATGCTGTTGGCGGCTGAGCCAAAGGGGCTTGCACCTAAGGCCGCGCCCGATGCGCCACTGGTGCTAAAAGCCGATGCCATTAAGGTTCATTTTCCGATCAAGACCGGCTTGCTGCGCCGCGTAACGGACACGATCCGCGCCGTGGACGGCATTAGCCTTTCCATTCGCGCTGGCGAGACTATCGGCATCGTGGGCGAGTCAGGCTCTGGCAAGACGACGCTGGGGCTTGCTTTACTAAGGCTCACGGACAGCCAAGGCACGATTTTCTTTGATGGCCAGTCCATAGAAAACCTTTCGCGAAGCGCGATGCGCCCCCTACGGCAAGCGCTGCAAGTCGTGTTTCAAGATCCCTATGGCAGCCTTAGCCCACGCATGACTGTGGGCGATATTATCGCGGAGGGTCTTGATATTCACGGCCTTGCAGGAAGCGCAGAAGAACGCCAGCGCCGTATCGCAGAGGCGCTTACCGATGTCGGGCTTGATCCCGCGCTTCACGCACGCTTTCCGCATGAGTTTTCGGGCGGGCAACGTCAGCGCATCGCGATTGCCCGTGCCATGATCCTGCGTCCCAAGCTGGTGATCTTGGATGAGCCAACGTCAGCGCTGGATCGCTCGGTTCAGGCACAAATCATAGACCTTCTGCGCGATCTTCAAAAACGCTATGGCCTTGCGTATTTGTTTATCAGCCATGACCTGCGCGTCGTGAAGGCTTTGTCGAACTATGTCATCGTGATGAAGGATGGCTGCGTGGTGGAAGAAGGCACGGCAGAGGCTGTCTTCACTGCGCCAAAAGAAAACTACACAAAAGCACTGCTCCAAGCAGCCCTATAGCCACCCTGTTCCTTTTATCCCTGCCCTGCTTCATCAACGACGGCGATACGCAGCACGTTGGTTGTGCCAGTTGTCCCAAAGGGCACGCCCGCCGTAATCACGACACGATCATACAGCTTGGCAAGGCCATCACCGCGCACGATCTTAATCGCTGTGCTGATAACCTCGGTCAGGCCTTTGGCCTCTGGCGTATGCGCGGCGTGAACGCCATAGGAGAGAACCAGACGCCGCGCCGTTTCCATCTGCGAAGTCAGCCCCAAAATGGGAACGCTGGGTCGCTCTCGCGCCGCACGCAATGTCGTTGATCCCGATGTCGTATACGTCACAATCGCAACCGCGCCAATCGTCTCGGCCACTTGCCGCGCAGCTGCCGTAATCGCATCAGCGCCCGTGCTGAGCAAGCCCACTTTCCCCATCAGCAAGCCGTCCTGCTCCATCGCATCAACCTGCGTATGTTGAATAATCCGATCCATAATTCTGACCGCCTCAAGAGGGTATTGGCCGCTGGCCGTTTCCGCCGACAACATCACAGCATCCGCACCATCATAAACAGCCGTTGCCACGTCCGAAGCTTCGGCCCGCGTCGGCGTTGGCGCGGTAATCATGGATTCCAACATTTGCGTCGCAACAATCACAGGCTTGCCGAACTTGCGCGCTTCACGAATGATGCGTTTTTGCGTATGCGGCACATCTTCTGGCGGCATTTCAACCCCCAGATCGCCACGCGCCACCATCACGCCATCGGCACGCTCTAAAATAGGGATCAAGCTTTGAATGGCCATCGGCTTTTCCAGCTTGGCTAGAATCGCCGCGCGATTGCCGATTAACTGCCGCGCTTCCATGACATCTTCCGGTCTTTGCACAAAAGACAAAGCAATCCAATCAGCGCCCAAATCTAAGGCAACTTCTAAATCGTGACGATCCTTTTCCGTCAAAACGGAAGCAGGAATAACCGAATCCGGCACATTGACGCCCTTACGATCGGAAAGCTTGTCGCCCACCTCAACAACCGTTTGAGCATAGTCCTTGGCCGCTTCCATCACGCGCAAACGAACCTTGCCATCATCCAGCAAAAGGATGCTGCCCACTTTCAGCGCCGTGAAAATTTCAGGATGAGGCATCTGCACGCGTGTGTCATCGCCTGCCGTGGCATCCAAATCCAAGCGCAAACTCTGCCCCGCCTTGATGACAATAGAGCCCTCCTTAAAGACGCCAAGACGATGCTTGGGCCCTTGCAAATCAGCCAACACGGCGATGGGACGACCCACTTCGGCCTCAACCTCGCGGATGGCATCCATACGCGCTTTATGATCCGCCGCCGTACCATGACTAAAGTTGAGGCGAAACACATCGGCACCAGCCTCATACAAGGCGCGGATCATTTCCTTAGAGGACGTAGAAGGCCCCAAGGTCGCAACGATTTTTGTTTGGCGCAAACGGTGGCGAAGCAAAGGCAATGTCATGAGAGAGTCCCTTCTTAATAACAAAAAAAGCGGCACGTGGACGGC
>DYNT01000150.1 GCA_020720905.1 Micavibrio aeruginosavorus | reverse complement strand
CAAAAAACCAAAAACAAAGAAACGAAAGAGTTGAGCGTGGGGTTGCCCCCACGCTCTTCCCTTTAGGTTTAGAACAACCGCAAGATGGCTTGCGCTTGCTGGCCAGAGATGCCGAGGGCAATAACACCCAAGGAGCTCGAAGCTTGCAAGGACTGCAAGTTTGCGCCTTCTTCGTTGGTATCCGCCAGAATCAGATTATCAGACGCTGTTTGCAGCGTTGTAATCAGGTTCGTGGTGAAGTCCTGACGAGTCGACACGATCGTGTTGTTGTTACCAAGAGCAGACGAAGCAGAACGCAAGGTTGACAAGGCATCCGTCAATTGGTTTTGAGCGGAGGTCAAAGCGTCAGCCGTTACAATCGTCTTATTGTCGGTCAGGATCGATGCGCCCGTCAAGGTGAGGTGCGCATTCGTTGCTGCGTACGTTGTCGCATCGGTTGTGCCGCCGACAACGGTTGCTGTCACGTCCGTGTTGGCCACGCCCGTGATGGTGGCGCCCGTTACGTCATAGGCCGTTCCGCCTGTAGACGTCGTTGTGCCTGCTGCTGTCAAGGAAGACAGAGCCGAGTCGATATAGCTTACCGTTGCGCCAACAGCACCGTCTTGAGAGTCAACGATAGAGTTGCCACCCAAAGTGTAAGCTGCCGACGTTGGGATGCTTAGACCCGTTGTGGTAACCGTACCCGCCGTCAACTTGTAGGTTGTGGTCACGTTCGCGACGTTGAGCGCCGTTGACGTATCCGCCGCCACTAAGTTGAAGGTGATCGCGTTGGCCGTGTTATTGGTATAGATCATCGAGTTGGCCGTTGTCGCCGCTGTGGCAACGATCACCTGCATCGATTGACCTGCGCCAAGGGTAACAGTATTGGCAACGCCACCCGTCAGAACGCCGGTTGCAGAGGTGTAGGTTGAATCGGCACCGCCTGTTACCGTAAACTGACCGCTGATGGCAATCTGACCAGCCGTTAGGCCAGCAAGACCGGTTGTATCCGCCGTCAAAGAACGACTGACCCCCGTTATGTCGCTTCCCGATCCGTCCGAAGCACCCAAGACAGTTTCAAGAGCGGTTAGTGTGCCTGAAGCAGCGGCACTGGCGACTGTGGCCCCCGTTGCATTGGCAGCAAACACACCGGCGCCACTAGTGGTAGAAATAATATCTGTCGATTTGCTGGCTTGCGTTGCGCCAACGCCTGAACCGACACCAGACGAACCGCCCGCCGTAACCGTCAGTGCGCTCAACGTGCCCGTGTAAATCTGACTGGTCAAAGTCTGATTAACCGAGGCAACCGTCATGCTGTGCGTGACCGTATCCACCAGCGTGGTGCTGGAGAAATTGGCCAGAGCATCGCCCACGCCCACGCCAGAAGCCGTCAGGTTTCTGCCTGTAACGGTCAGATTGTCTGTGGCATTTGTTGTGCTGAACGAAACCTTCAGTGACGAATTGATGCTGTTGACAAGGTTGGTGCCGTTAAAGGTACCATCCGCGACAAGCAGATCGAATTGATCAAGAAGGCCATTGTACTGCGTTGCCAAGCTGCTGCGCGTCGCCGTATCCGTGGTTTGCAAAGCAGAGTTGACAATACCTTTAAGTTGCTCGACAACGGTTGAAAGAGCTTCAATCGTATCCGAAGCGGCCTTAATGGTTTGCAGAGCCGTTGACATGCTGTCCTTTAAGCTAGACAAGTCATTAGCGCTGTTGAGGAAGCCTTTGGAAGAGAAGTATGACGAGGCGCCATCAAGAGCCGAGTTAATCTTCTTACCAGAAGCAAGACGAGCCTGTGTTTGTCCAAGAAGCTTTGCAGTTCCCTGAAGAGCCAGCAGGTTTTGACGAGCGGATGAGCTCAGTGAGATATCACCGATAGACATGGTAGAACTCCTTTCAAGAGATAACGCGGACTCCTTCCGCGAGGGTTGATGCCGTCAGCTTGCCCTTCGAATCATGAAGATCGACTTAACGGCATGGTTAATGATGCGAAAATCGTGCCAGTCATGGGGGCGAGGGGACATAATAAAAATGCGGCACCAGAACGGCATTCTTAATAAACGGTCGGTTCCGGCATTTTTATTGTGTCCCCCTTGCTGCTTGGGAGGGCACGATAAACGCGCGGGAAAGGATGGGGGCAAGGGACAAAAGACGTCAGAGCGCATTTATCATGTCCCCTTTAATTTACCTGCCGTTAATCTTTTCGCCCTGCACTGGGCAAAATCTTCCCCATCGGGACGCTGGGCGGCAAGAATGACGCGGCAATTTTTGCCGGAGACCCAATGCAACGTGCTCCTTGTGGGACAAAATGAGGAAATCCAAGCAAAATCAAACAAGAAGGGGAAAGGGCTGGATTGGATAGCGAAAAACACAACAAGTTTAACTTGTCAAGAGAAAAAAAATATGATATCATTATAGTAATGATAGGGGAGCTGAGTCTATAGGGGAGCTGAGTCTTTTGTTTTGATGGCGTCACACTCTTCATCGGTTATAAGACCAGAGGCAAGGCTATGGTTGAAACATCTGGAATAACGGGATCGCTAAGCGGAAGCGCTGTTCACGCGGCGGTTTCTGTTGCGCCGAAAGCGGCTGCGACAGAGGCCGTTTCGATGGAGGCTGCGCCCGTTGTTTTGTCTCCGCGCATCACGGCTGATCCCGCGACGGGTGTTTTGATTGCTGAGTATCTTTCTTCGACGGGCGAAAAGCAGTTGCAATTTCCATCAACAGCGGTTGTCGCCTATCTGCGCTCTGGCCTGACGGCAGAAGGCTTGCCGATTAAAAGAGATCCTTTGGGGCTTGCCACAGACGTTTGAGGCTTGGCCTCCCTTGGCCGTTTGCGTCCTTCATCTCCCGCCGCTTGGCGGGTTTTTTGTTTCGTCCCGCACAACGGATGGTGCGCAAGCGTCAGACGCCCTTTCTTCGTCATCCCGCACGGAGCGTTTGACCGCGTCAAACGCGCAGATGCGGGACC
>DYNT01000149.1 GCA_020720905.1 Micavibrio aeruginosavorus | reverse complement strand
TGATTTATAACGCTTTTGTAAACTTCGCCCGATTTTGGATCGCCAAAAGCAAAAAGGACGGACTATAATCCCAAAAATTCTTCCAGCCAGTGGATATCATAGTGGCCGTTGATAAAGTCGGATTGAGAGATAATGCGGCGGTGAAGGGGCAGGGTGGTGTCCACGCCGCCGATCACAAACTCTTCTAACGAGCGGCGTAGGCGCAACATGCATTCGTTGCGGCTGGCCCCATGAACGACCAGCTTGGCGATCATACTGTCGTAATAGGGTGGGATTTTATAGCCGTCATAAAGGGCGCTATCGACGCGCACGCCAAGGCCGCCCGGCGCATGAAAGCCTTTGATTGTTCCCGGAGAGGGCAAAAAGGTCTCTGGGTTTTCGGCATTGATGCGGCATTCAATCGCGTGGCCTGTGAAAACAATTTCCTCCTGCTTATAGCTGAGCGGCAGACCAGCGGCGACGCGGATTTGCTCGCGCACCAAATCGATGCCCGTGATCATCTCGGAAATCGTGTGTTCGATTTGCAGGCGCGTGTTCATTTCGATGAAATAGAACTGGCCATTTTCGTAGAGAAACTCCATCGTCCCCACGCCGCGATAGCCCATGTCGCGCACGACCTTGGCGGCAATCGCGCCAATCTCGGCGCGTTCGTCAGCGTTGAGGCCAGGCGAGGGCGCTTCCTCGATCACTTTTTGGTGGCGGCGTTGTAGCGAGCAATCGCGCTCACCAAAATGCACGGCGTTGCCATGCGTGTCACCGATCAGCTGCACTTCGATATGGCGCGGACGACCAAGATACTTCTCCATATAAACTTCGTCGTTGCCAAACGCGGCGCGCGCTTCGCCCCGCGCCAGCTTATAGGCCTCTTCCAGCTCGCCCTCGCTATTGGCCACCTTCATGCCTTTGCCGCCGCCGCCAGCCGAGGCTTTGATAAGGACGGGATAGCCCGTTTCCTTGGCGACTTCGCGGGCTTCCTCAAGCGTGGGCACGGCGCCCGCCGATCCCGGAACGGTTGGCAAGCCAAGAGCCTTGACGGTTTTCTTGGCCGTGACCTTGTCGCCCATCATGCGGATATGCTCTGGTGTGGGGCCGATGAAGGCGAAGCCATGCTCCTCCACCATCTCGGCAAAGTTGGCGTTTTCCGACATAAAGCCAATGCCTGGATGGATCGCGTCCACGCCTGTGATGGCTGCCGCCGTCAAGATGGCGGGGATGTTCAGATAGCTGTCACGCGCAGCGGGTGGGCCAATGCACACGCTTTCATCCGCAAGACGCACGTGCATGGCGTCCGCGTCCGCCGTTGAGTGAATGGCGACGGTATGGATACCCATCTCGCGGCAAGCGCGATGGATGCGAAGGGCGATTTCGCCGCGATTGGCGATGAGTATTTTTTCAAACACAGGAACCTCTTATGAATAGTCTATTGCAACGCCGTCTTTTTCGATGATTTCTTGCAAGAACGGCGGCGCTTCGAACCAATCAACAACATCAACACGCACGGGCAGACGCGAGTTCGAAAAGCCATCGCGCAAGTCCGCCTTAATGAGGTCATCTATCTTTTTTTCGCCACGAATACAAATATCGAAATCCGAATGTTGTTTGAGTCGCACGCCCGTGGCGCGAGAGCCAAACAGGATCGCTTTTTCCCCTGCTTCCAGATTAAAACGCAGGACTTTACGCACAAGCTTCGTCCATTCTTCCGGCGCATGGATCATGATTTATCCTTGGCTTTGGCCTCTATGGCCTTAAGAAGTTGCTGTGCTTCCTTAAGAAAAGCGGGAATGATCGTGACGATAGCCTCGGCTTTATTCTCTGCATAGGCGTGACTGGTTTCGTTGCGTTTTTCCCTATAAGCAAGCCACGTGTCGATTGAGGAAATCAGTCCATAATCAAGCGCACTGCGTAAAAGATCGCGAAAGGGTATAGACCGACTAGTATCGTCTTCGGCGCCAAGAATGTTAACAGTGCGTTGCATAAACTTGATCGAAAGCCCATAGGAGTATTCAAATCCTTTGACGGCAGCTGTGCGCCCAACCGCTATGGTTTCGGCATTTTTCTCTGCCAAAGCTTTCTGTCGAAAGCGCTCCATGGTTTCCAGTTGGGTGAGCGCGTTACGAAATGCGGTTATATCCAGCATTTTTATTTCCTTTTATCCGATCACAACCAGCGTCTCGCCGAACTCGACGGGTTTGGCATCTGTGACGAGAAGCTCGGCAATCGTGCCACTGGCGGGCGCTTTGATGGGGTTCATGACCTTCATAGCCTCAATAATCAAAAGCGTATCACCCTGCTTGACCTTATCGCCAACCTTGATAAACGCAGGCGCTCCGGGTTCTGGCGAAAGATAGACCGTCCCCACCATGGGGGATGTTACGGGCGTTCCCTCGGCCACCACGGGGGCGGGGGTGGCAGGGGCAACCACAGAAGCCGCAGACGCAGCGGCGGTTGGCGCGGCAATAACGTGCTGCACAGGAGCATGAGCACCAACGCAGCGGATACGCTTATCGCCTTCGGCATATTCAATTTCCGTCAGGCCGGTTTCTTTCAAAAGCTCAGCCAGCTTACGGACAAATTTTATATCAAGATCAAAAGTGCTCATTGTTCTTTCCTCGTTTATTGAAATAGTTTGCTAGCCAAAGCTCTAATCGCCAACGCATAGCCTTCCGCGCCGCAGCCACAGATAACGCCTGTAGCGACGGGGGAAACATACGAGTGATGGCGAAACGCCTCACGCGCAAAGATGTTTGAGATGTGAACCTCAATGATGGGAACGCCCGTCATTTTCAGCGCATCCATAATGGCCACCGACGTATGGGTATAGGCGGCGGCATTGATCACGATGCCATCAACAGATTCCCCGATAGCTTCTTGAATCCACGTCACAAGCTCGCCTTCATGATTGCTTTGGCGAAAATCGATGGCCACAGCCAACTCTTTCGCCGTCTTGACGCAAAGAGCCTTGATGGCCTC
>DYNT01000148.1 GCA_020720905.1 Micavibrio aeruginosavorus | reverse complement strand
TATAATCTCCTTAGAGGGCGAAACTGCCACGCTTGAAGCCGCTTGTCAAAGCCCCGCCAAGCGGGTTTAATGCGGGCAGTTAAAGTGGTTAACCAACTTTTCTATAGGCGTTTTATGATTGTGATAACGGGCGGAGCGGGCTTCATCGGCTCTTACTTGGCGGCGGCGCTTGATGCGCGGGGCGAGCGCGTGGTTATTTGTGACTGGCTTGGCACGGATGACAAGTGGCGCAACATTGCCAAGCGCGATTTGGAAAACCTGATTGCGCCCGAAAAGCTTTTTGATTTCCTGAACGATCACAGCGGCGATATCGAGGCGATTTATCATATGGGCGCGATTTCGGCGACGACCGAGGCTGATGCTGATTTGATTGCCGAGAGCAACTTTCGCCTGACCCGCGCCTTATGGCTGTGGTGTCGCGACAATGGCTCGCGGCTTATTTACGCGTCATCGGCGGCGACGTACGGCGACGGCAAGGCTGGCTTTGACGCTGTCGAAAGCATCGAGGGGCTGAAGGCCTATCAGCCGCTTAACGCCTATGGCTGGAGCAAGCACCTGACCGACCGCTGGATCGCGCAGCAAAAAAAGAAGGGCGATAGAGGCCCCACGCAATGCGTCGGCCTCAAGTTCTTCAACGTCTATGGCCCCAATGAATATCATAAGGGCGGGATGCGTTCGGTCGCGCACCAAATTTTCCCATTTGCCAAGCGCGGCGAGGCTTTTTCGCTCTTCAAATCCCATCATCCGGACTATCAGGACGGCGGGCAACTGCGCGACTTCGTGTGGATTGGTGATTGCGCTGATGTGATGCTGTGGCTTTTGGATCATCCTGCCGTCAACGGCCTGTTCAATATGGGGTCGGGCAAGGCGCGCAGTTTTGCCGCTATGGCGGCGGCGGTTTACGTGGCAGCAGGCGCAGAGCCGAAGATCACGTACCACGACATGCCAGAGGTTTTGCGCGATAAATACCAGTATTATACGCAAGCCAACATGGATAAGCTTCGCGCCGCAGGCTATAACGCGCCCATGACGCCGCTAGAGGAAGGGATCCGCCTTTACGTCCAAAACCATTTGGAAAAAGAGGATCCGTATGTTTAGGAGTGATGTCATCCCGCTGAAAAGCGGGATGATGGTGTTAGATACGGAATGACGGGTTATACTCAAACCAGTTTATTTCCGAAACGCCTCATAGCGTCATTGCGAGGAGCCTTGAAAAGGCGACGCGGCAATCCATCTCCTGAATTGGCAACCAAAGTCAATGACGGAAAGAATAGGCGATGGATTGCCACGGCCTCTACGAGGCCTCACAATGACGAAGGGGGGATGACGGAAATTGGCTGGGTTGACTATGGATCATGAATGACAAAGAGCCAAAGGATGAGTCTCTATGTACGCCTATCTCCACACGCAGCTTGAAAAGCTAAAAGGTCGCCGCGCCCTGTGCGTGGGGGACGTGATGCTGGATCGCTTTATCTATGGCGATGTGACCCGCATCTCGCCCGAAGCGCCCATTCCTGTCATACGCATCAAGCGCGAGCTTGTCGCCATGGGTGGCAGCGGCAACGTCGTGCGCAACCTTGCCACCATGGGGGGCAACGTCGATATGGTGGCCGTGATCGGCCATGATCAAGCGGGTCATGACCTTGCCGCGCAGATGGACGCGATGAACAGGATTACGCCTCACTTGCTGATGGATGCCTCGCGTCCCACAACGATCAAGACGCGCTATAGCGCGGGCAGCCAACAGCTGTTACGTGCCGATAGTGAGAGCAGCGCCCCCCTCACGCCCACGATGGAGGAGCAACTTTTATCGCGTGCTCGCAAAGTGATTGATGATTGCCAGATTGTCATTCTATCTGATTATGCCAAGGGCGTTTTGACGAACCATGTGGTGCGCGAGATGATCATGTTGTGCCGTGAGCATGGCAAGCCGATTTTGATCGATCCCAAGGGGCGGGACTTTGGCCGCTATCATGGCGCAAGCCTGCTGACACCCAATCGCAAAGAGCTGGCCGAAGCAACGGGGCTTCCCATCACGACGATTGATGAGGTCGAAGCCGCTGCGCGTAAGCTTATCATCGATTTCGATATTGACGGCGTGCTGGCCAAGTTGGGCGGCGATGGTGTTTGCTTGGTGATGAAGGACACGCCAGCCAAGCATTTTCATACAGTGACCAAAGAAGTCTTTGACGTTTCTGGCGCGGGTGATACCGTGATTGCCACGATGGCGATGGCGATGGCGGGCGGGCTTTCCTTGAACGATTGCGCGGCGCTGGCCAACATCGCAGGATCGATTGTCGTGAGCAAGATTGGGACGGCGACAATTACGCTGGAGGAAATTGAAAAGGAACTTCTACGCGATCAGTCCAGCATGGGCGTCGATAAAATCATGACGGCTTCCGAAGCGGCGGATAAGGCCGAGCGTTGGCGCGGGCAGGGGCTTAAGGTTGGTTTTACGAACGGCGTGTTTGATTTGCTGCATCCGGGGCATTTATCGTCGATCAATCAGTCTCGCGCCGCGTGCGATAAGCTGATCATCGCGCTCAACAGCGATGCTTCCGTCAAACGCCTGAAGGGCGAGGCGAGGCCGGTGCAAAATGAAAACGCCCGCGCCGCTGTTTTGGCCGCTTTGGAAGCTGTGGACGGCGTTGTAATTTTCGGTGAGGATACGCCGTTAGAGCTGATTAAAACCATTCGCCCAGATACGCTGGTCAAAGGATCAGATTACACTATCAATCAAGTCGTCGGCGCGAAGGAAATGGAAAGCTGGGGCGGCCACGTCATTCTGGCTGACCTTGTGCAAGGTCACAGCACCACAGCCATCATTGAGAAGTTGACACGATAAGAAAGCCATACCCCTGCGAGAGATAGAAAATCATCGCCGCAGGGGATAGGTTTTTTGAGCCTTATATACTGCGTCAACTTGAAAACCCGAAAACTTTTTGGCCGCGGAGACCTGTTTCCTTTTAGG
>DYNT01000147.1 GCA_020720905.1 Micavibrio aeruginosavorus | reverse complement strand
GCCATCTACAACTGGCAAATCGACAATCTTAACGATGATTGAAAAGAGGTCTATTTGTTCATGCCGCTTTTTTTGTGCCGCGTGTGGCAGGGTGAGCCAACCGCGATGGAAGGGCAAACGCTGGCGTGGGCGCATGCGGATGAGATCGATCAGTACGCCATGCCGCCCGCCGACATTGGATTAAAAGAGGCCTTTAAAAAGGCGCTGTAAGCGGGCGTTATACCAACCGCCCTATGAACTGACACATTGGGGGTTACCATGGACGGCCATTCCCTATTTCGTCATCCCGCACGCAGCGTTTGACATCGTCAAACGCGTAGATGCGGGACCCAGTTGAATTCTCTTTGTTTCGCAAAAAACAAGGATCGGTATTGTTGAAAGAAAAAGGTTTAAACTGAGTCCTGCCTCTTCGTCCCGCTATGCGCGGGACTTCGTGCGGGATGACGAAGAATGGGATAGAAGAAAACCCCGTCAAGGTTTGATGAGTCATCTCATAGGGCGGTTGGTATTAGAGCGCCAACAGCGCGACTAAAGCGACGACACCCGCAGCGATGCGATACCATGCGAATGGCGCGAAGCCGTGACGGCCTACGAACCCGACGAAGGTTTTCACGACAACAAGCGCCGAGAGAAACGCGACGACAAACCCGACGCCGATCACCGCGCCATCATCCAGCGTGAGCGCATCATAGTTTTTATAAAGGTCATAGGCCGTGGCGGCGACCATCGTGGGGATGGCAAGGAAAAAGGAAAACTCGGCGGCGGTTTTCCGCTCAACCTTCAGCAAAAGCGATCCCATGATTGTCGCGCCGGAACGCGACACGCCTGGTATCATCGCCAAACATTGGGCCAAGCCAATCCATAGCGCGGTTTTCAGCGGCATGGTTTCAATTTGATCGATGGCTGGCGCTGGCGCTTTTTTCTCGATCACCAAGATGGCGATGCCGCCGATGATAAAGGAAACGGCGATAACAAAGGGATTGAACAAAACGGCCTTGATAAAAGCATGGGCGAAAAAGCCGATGACCATGGCGGGCAGAAAGGCCAGTAAAACGGCGCCGATAAACCGCTGCGCCTGCGCGTTACGTGGCGCGGCGAGGGCGACTTGCCAGAGGCGCTGGAAATACACGACGACAACGGCCAGAATCGCGCCTGACTGGATTACGATTTCAAAGACGTTGCCTGCAGGGCCTTGAAAGCCCAAAATCTCATGCATCAGCAATAAGTGGCCTGTTGAGGAAATGGGCAGAAACTCGGTGATGCCCTCAACAAGCCCCATGATGATGGTGTTCATCCAGTTTTCGATCATTAGAAGAGGCGTCCTTTCAGTCTTTTGCCGCTACACGCATCTGCGCGTTTGCTGCTAACTCGCCCTCCCCTTGCGGGAGGGCACGGAATTTCCGAGACCAACGGGATCGGAAATTTCGGGGAGGGGTCAAGGGGCTGGTTGTCCAAGAGAGACCCCTCCCCGAAGTTTTTGCTCACTGCGCTTGCAAAAACTTCGACCCTCCCGCAAGGGGAGGGTGATTGAAACGACTCCCCCGTCTATTGTGTTATCACAGATATCTTGCTCATTAACCTAGTTGCCCCAGAAAAACTATATAAAATTGTCATGCCATTTGACGTGGGGAACCAATCGTGTAAATTGTCCCAGTAGACGGGGTTCATTCCGCCTCGCGCCAAAAAATCAAGAGGATAAACTTATGGAGAGCAAAGGAATCAACGCGCCGCTCGTGGGGCGGATGATGGAAGGCAAACGCGGTCTTATTATGGGCGTGGCCAATGACCGTTCCATTGCTTGGGGCATCGCGCAGGTGTGTGCGGCGCATGGCGCTGAACTTGCCTTTACCTATCAGGGCGAAGCGTTGCAAAAGCGCGTTGTGCCGCTGGCGGATTCGCTGAACGCGCCGATTGTTGAGCCTTGCGACGTGACGGATGAAGCCAGCCTTGATCGTCTTTTTGCGGTGATTAAGGAAAAATGGGGGCATTTGGATTTCGTCGTTCATGGCATTGCCTATTCCGATAAGGCCGAGCTGGATGGGCATTACGTCAACACGACCCGTGCTAATTTTCTTAAGACGATGGATATCTCGTGCTATTCCTTCACGGCTGTGGCGCAGCGTGCCGTGCCTTTGATGGCGGAGGGTGGCAGCCTTTTGACGCTGAGCTATATTGGCGCTGAGCGTGTTATGCCGCATTACAACGTGATGGGCGTGGCCAAAGCCGCGCTGGAAGCCAGCGTGCGTTATCTGTCGGCAGATTTGGGCGCGCAAAACATTCGCGTCAACGCGATTTCAGCGGGGCCGATCAAGACGCTGGCCGCCAGCGGCATTGGCGATTTCCGCTATATCATGCGCTGGAACGAGATCAACGCGCCGATGCGCCGCAACGTCACGACGATTGAAGTGGGTCATTCCGCTTTATATTTGCTCAGCGACCTTGGCGTGGGTGTGACGGGTGAGGTCATGCACGTCGATAGCGGCTATCACAATATCGGCATGATGGCGGTTGAGCAGGCTGAACCTGTGACCGAGCTTCTCAGCGGTTTTTTGGCGAAATGATCGGATCATTCTATGGCTGGTAATTCTTTTGGCTCTCTGTTTCGTTTTACGACATGGGGGGAAAGTCATGGCGCTGCCCTTGGCGTTGTGATTGATGGCTGCCCCTCGCGGATTCCTTTGACCGAGGCGGATATCCAGCCCTTTTTGGACAAACGCAAGCCCGGCCAGTCCTCGCTGACCACGCAGCGGCAAGAGGCCGATCAGGTCAAGATCCTATCGGGCACGTTCGAGGGGCTGACGACGGGCACGCCCATCAGTCTTATGATTGAAAACACGGATCAACGCTCAAAAGACTATAGCGAGATCAAAGATAAATTTCGCCCCGGCCATGCGGATTATACCTATCAGGCCAAATACGGTATTCGTGATTATCGCGGCGGCGGACGCTCATCAGCGCGAGAGACGGCGTGCCGCGTCGCGGCGGGC
>DYNT01000146.1 GCA_020720905.1 Micavibrio aeruginosavorus | reverse complement strand
TGCGCGGTTTAATATGGGGCTTGTGATCGCGGCTGGCCTTGCCATTGGCACGCTCTTTACGTTGTTCGTCCACCCCGCCGTTGTGCTGATGATTGGCGAGGATCACAGCAAGAGGGCTTAGTGCCAGCCGCTTCATGAACTGATACATTTGTTTTTGTCATGGACAGTCCTTCCCTCTTTCGTTATCCCGCATCTTCGTCCCGCTTTCGCGGGACTTCGTGCGGGATGACGAAGAATAGGATCATTCTTCATGACCTTGCTTTTAGTCTTATTAATAGAGCCCGCCTGTGCCTTCCGTTGATGAGGGCGTGGGCAATGCGGCGGGCGCGTCATGATTCGAGTTATAGGGTGATGGCGCTGGCTCTCCCTCTGCAGGGATGGGTTGTTCTTCGAAAGAGGCCTCAGGCGGTGTGAGTGGAGGATTGACGCCCGCCGCGAATTCCCCCGTGATGCTGCCATCCAGAACGGGGCGCGGCTCGCCTTCCTTGGGTTCCGTGTCAGGAATAAAGGCCTCCCAAATACCGTTTTTATCCGTTGAGGAGGTCAGGTCGCCCGTGGCCGGATCAACGCGCACCATGCGAAGGCCCGACGGCATGCGAAACGGAACGGCTGTTTTATCCTTCATGGCGGCGGCCATAAAGTTTTGGAAAACGGGAATGGCCACGCTTGCGCCTGTTTCATGGCTGCCCAATGATTGCGGCTCATCAAAGCCGACATAGACGGCTGCTACCAGATCGGGCGTGAAGCCGACAAACCACGCATCGCGGCTGTCGTTCGTTGTGCCTGTTTTGCCAGCGACGGGGAAGCCCAAGGCTTTCAGGCGCGCGCCTGTGCCGCGCATCACGACGCCCTCCAGCAGGGAGGTCATTTGATAGGCCGTGCGTGGGTCTTGGACTTGCGGGCGCGTATCGGGAAGGTCGGGCGCGGCCGCGCTTGCGCTCCAATACTCACGCTGGCAGTCCTCGCACGGGCGGTTATCGGCACGCCAGATGGTGCGTCCGTCGCGGTCTTGCACGCGGTCGATAATAGTGGGCGTGATGGCTTTCCCGCCATTCACGATCATGCCATAGGCGGCGGCGAGGCGTAGCGGCGTTGTTTCTTTTGCGCCAAGAGAAAATGAAAGCAGGTTCGGCATGTCGTCCACGATGCCGAATTTCTTGGCCTCTTCAACAACAGCATCCATGCCAATCGCGTTGGCAAGGCGCACCGTCATCACGTTGCGCGATTTCTCGATGCCGACGCGAAGCGGCGTTGCGCCATAAAACGCCTGCGAATAGTTTTCGGGACGCCAGAGAGGCATATTGGGTCCTTGGACATATTCGAACGGCGCATCCAGAACGAGGCTAGACGGCGTGAAGCCTTTACCCAGCGCGGCCATGTACACAAACGGTTTGAAGGACGAGCCGGGTTGGCGGTAGGCCTGCGTGACGCGGTTATATTGGCTGATTTTCGCGCTGAAGCCGCCCGTCATCGCGAACACGCGCCCCGTGTGGGGATCCAGTGCCACAATCGCGCCCTGCACAACAGGCACTTGGCGCAGGGTGTAGGAGCCGGTTTGATAGGCTTTGCCTTTGTCGTCCTTTTTGACTTCTTCCACCAATACGACATCGCCAACGGATAAAACGTCAGCCGGTTTTTTGATCGCGGGGCCAAAGGTGTTGTCTTTCAACTCGCGCCGCGCCCAGCTCATCTCTCCCCATGGCAAATGGCCGCGTGTGCCGTCCACAACGGCCAGCTCTGCCTCCTTGGCCGAAAGGCCGATGATGACGGCCATCGTCCAAATCTCACCGCCCGCAGGAATGGGGACGGCTTTCAGTTGCGCGTTCCAGTTTTTCAAATTGTCCAGATGGGTCACTGCGCCGCGCCAGCCGCGATTGCGGCGGTCGTAGTCCACAAGGCCCTCGCGCAAGGCTTTGGTCGCCACGTTTTGCAGGTGGGGATCAAGGCTGGCCTTCACCGCAAGGCCGCCTTCTAAAACGGGCTTCTCGCCGAAAAGCTCAACCAGTTGGCGGCGCACTTCTTCGGTGAAATACTCACCGCCTTGGACGGTTTCGGCTTCATCGCGTGTGCGTGTTTGCAAGGGTTCTGCCGTCGCAGCTTCAACCTGTTCGCGGGGCAGGCGTCCATCGGCCTCCATGCGTGAGAGAACCCAGTTGCGCCGCGCCAAGGCCGCATTATGATCGCGCACAGGATGGTAATTGTTCGGCGCTTTGGGCAGAGCGGCCAGATAGGCGGCCTCGGCGGGCGTGAGTTCATCCAGCGATTTGTTGAAGTAGTTCAGCGCGGCAGACGCCACGCCATACGAGCGTTGCCCCAAAAAAATCTCGTTCAAATAAATCTCTAGGATGCGGTCTTTGCTGAGTGATTGTTCAAGGCGCTGCGCCAAAATAATCTCGCGCACTTTGCGGGCGATAGAAACCTCGTTGGTCAGCAGCATGTTTTTGGCGACTTGCTGCGTGATGGTGGAGGCCCCCATCGGGCGGCGATCCTTGCCGACATTTTGCAAGTTGGTGAGCGCCGCACGGATAATGCCAAAAATATCCACGCCCGCATGTTCATAAAACTTTTGATCTTCAGCCGATAGAAAAGCGCCCACGACAAGGGGCGGGATGGCTTTGATCGGTACAAAAACGCGCTGTTCGGCCGCGATGGTCGCCATCATGCGCCCATCGTCGGCGTAAAGCCGCGTCATGATCGGCGGCTGATAGTCTTTCAGATAGGTGTAATCGGGCAGGTCATGGCCATAGTGTTTGAAAAGCAAAAACAGCGCGATGACGCCGCTGACGGCCACAAGGAACAAAAACGAAAACAAACTAGCCAAAACGCGCATGCGAAACCCGTAAGAGAAAAAGCAGAAGAGGGGCGGGGGAAGAAGACCTCGTTCTTTTACCCCAAACCAACTCGTTTGTAAAAAGCAGAAGAACAAGGCTTTCTTTTGGCGGGCTTTCCCTGCTATTAATGAGAACGAAAGTAAGTTCATGAAGAATGACTCTATCCTTTTGTGT
>DYNT01000145.1 GCA_020720905.1 Micavibrio aeruginosavorus | reverse complement strand
TGTTCGCATAGCGCGATGCCGCCCTTTTCTGGGGTGTCGTTTACAAAAATTAACCTATTGATTTAGATGGCGTCCCCTACGGGATTCGAACCCGTGTTATTGCCGTGAGAGGGCAGTGTCCTAGGCCTCTAGACGAAGGGGACAATTGGTAGGGGCGTGTTCTAGCGCAGTTTTTGCCTTGGCTGCAAGGATTATCTTGGCTGTGAAGCTTATCTTCTAGGGCTCCGAACTCGGGTTAACAAGGGCACGAAAACCACCTTCCCCTTGCGGCCTCGACGCCCTTCGGCGTCAAGCCCGCAAGGGGAGGGTGATTTGTTAACCCAGATTCGTAGCCCTAGCTTATCTTCTTATGGATTATTTTTGCCTGTTTTTTTAAACAATCGTTTCCCGCTCTTTCCAAATGCCCCCACTCTTTTCAAAAGGCTATTTCTCGATCCCTTCTTTTTGGTGGGGCGCTGTTCATAAAGACGTTAGGGTCTGCCACAGGATAGCCCTATCTTGCGGTCTAGATAGGAAGTGGTCGCCGTCCTTGATCAAAGTCATAAGCACGTCGGGCTGATCGATATGGTTGGCCAGTTTAAGAGCCGTCTGCCATGGCACATCGGCGTCCCTTTGGCCTTGCAGCAGACGCACGGGCACATTGATCCTTAATTCAGTACGCAAGACAAGCTGGCTAACGCCATCATCCATAAGGCGTTTTGTGATGGGCAGGCGTTCATCGGGCAGGCCTTGCGGCGGCGCGGGTTGTTCATAAAACAAGCCGTTTTTCTCCATTTCTGCCGCCTGTTCTGGAGACATTGAGGGGCGGATAAGGTCTTCGGTAAAGTCGGGGGCTGCCGCCACGCCGACGAAGGCTGCCACGCGCTCTGGCCTTGCCTTGGCCAGCAAAAGGCCGATCCAGCCGCCCATAGAAGAGCCGATCAGCACCTGTTTACCGCTTGTCAGGGTGTCAAAGACCTTAAGTGTATCATCCAGCCAATCGCTTAGACACCCTTCGATAAAATGCCCTGATGAGGCCCCATGCCCACGATAATCAAAGCGCGTGTAGGCAAGGCCCGCCGTGGCGCATTGCTCATCCAAAAAGGCGGCTTTTGTGCCCGTCATAGCACCGCCAAACCCGCCCATAAAGAAAAGGCCTGCCTTGTGGCTGTTGTCAGGGGATGCAATGCGTTGTTGATAGGCCAGCTGCCGATCCGGTAAGGTGAGGCTTAGAGGGGAGTGATTCATATGATTCCCTTATCGTTCTTCTGCTTCTTTGACCTGTAGAACTCTGTTATCACTATAACCATGTATCAACACCATCTCAAGCCCGCCGCGATCTCGCGCACGTCCGTCCTGCACTTAACGCCTGTTTTAGAGGTCGGGGCGCAGGCGCGTGAGGTCGTCGATTTAGCCATCCAAACACATCGCGCAGGGTGGCGCCCCTTGGTGGTGTCGGCGGGGGGAGCTTTGGTGCTAGAGGCCGAGCGCGCCGCCGTGCGCCACACCGCGTTGCCTCTTGAAACACGCAGCTTGTGTCGTGGGTGGCTGAACCGCGCACGGATTGAAAAGCTGATTGATCGGGAGCGTCCCGTTTTGATTCACGCCCATGGGTTTGGTGTTGCCGCTTTGGCCAGCAAGCTGGCCATGAAAAAGCGTTTGCCTTTTTTGATTGATGTGACGGAAACCGCGCCTGTGACGAAAGGCCTTAAGAAGGCTCTTCAATTAGCGGCCAATCGGGGCGCACGTTTCCGCGTGCCCTCTGCCTTTATGGCGCAGCATTTGCGTGAGGATTTCAAACTGGATACGGCCTTTTTGTATCATATTGCATCGGGCGTTGATCTTCAGTGGTTTGATGCGGTGCGCGTGACGCCAGAGCGCATTCATAACCTTTATAAGCTGTGGCGGTTGCCAGAGCAGGCCACGGTCATCGTCATGGCCACACCTTTTGCCGCAGGCTATGGGCACAAAATCCTTTTAGAGGCGCTGGCCGATCTTAAAGGAACGGATCTTTACGTCGTGCTGATCGGTGAGGATAAAACGACGGGCATGCGGGCGGCGTTAGAAAAAGAAGTGATCGCCAGCGGCCTTGAAGGGCGCGTCATTATGCCAGAGGCTTGCACAGATTGGCCAGCCGCCTGTTGGTTGGCCAGCTTGATTGTCGCGCCCAACGCTGTGGCGCGAGGACAGGGGCCAGAGCTTTTGGCCGCGCAAGCCATTGGCCGCCCCGTCATTGTAACCGATTGCGGCGCGAATGCCGAGTTTGTGAAAAAAGGTGAAACGGCGTGGGTTATTCCGCCTGATGATAGGGAGGCTCTTGTTGCCGCCTTGCGTGAGGCGTTGGCGATGAGCGCGGCACGGCGCATTGATCTGGCGCTATGCACGCGCGATTTTGTAAGGACATTTTTCCCCATGGAAACGTGGCGCGATTCCCTGTTTGAACTTTACGATGCCATGCTTGCGCAGCCCATGATCGTACTCACCGCGCCTTTATCGTCGTCGTCTAAGGTCACATGACACGCCGCGCTTCGCCCAATCCAGAATCGACGTGGTTTGGCTATACGCCAACCTCGCCAGAGGAAAAAACAGCCAAGGTAGAGGCGGTGTTTTCTTCGGTCGCGGAAAAGTATGATCTGATGAATGATCTGATGTCAGGCGGCCTGCATCGTTTATGGAAGGATCATTGCGTAACCTTGATGCGGCCTGTCGCTGGCGAAGTCATCATTGACGTGGCGGGCGGAACGGGCGACATCGCCCTTCGGTGCGCCCAAAAAACGAATGGAAAAGCCAAGATAACCGTTTGCGATATTAATCCGGCTATGCTGCGCGTTGGCCGCAACAAGGCCATCGATCAGGGCTGGCTTCATGAGGTTCAGTGGATAGAGGGCAATGCCGAGGCCCTGCCTTTTCAAACCAACAGCGCCGATTTGGTGAGCATCGCGTTTGGTCTTCGCAACGTCACGCGCATCGATGATGCATTGGCCGAATTTTTTCGCGTTTTAAAACCTGGCGGGCGTTTTTTTTGCATGGAGTTTTCGCCCGCGCCGATCAAACCCCTTAAGAAGCTTTATGCGCTTTACAGTTTCACCGTT
>DYNT01000144.1 GCA_020720905.1 Micavibrio aeruginosavorus | reverse complement strand
CGACAAAAATCGCGCCATTTGCTTGGTTTGTGGCTTACTTTGAATCGCCCTGATAGGCGGCGTTTCTCCTTGCCCATCCCCCTCCCCCATGGTAAACGTCTTCGCCATCATTCAAAAAGCCAACCATAAGGGGCAACGATGGCCAATTTCCAAGAAGCTTTGACGTTCGACGACGTTCTGCTGGTTCCGGCGGCCTCCAACGTGCTGCCCTCTGACGTTTCCGTTACAACCCGCTTTTCCCGCAATGTCGCCCTTGGCATCCCTCTTGTTTCCGCCGCCATGGACACCGTGACCGAAAGCAGCCTTGCTATTGCCCTTGCACAGGCGGGCGGTATCGGCGTCATTCACCGCAATATGTCCCCCGCGCAGCAAGCCGAAGAAGTTCGCAAGGTCAAGCGCTTTGAAAGCGGCATGGTCATGAACCCCGTGACGATCACGCCCGCTGCGCCGCTGGCCGCCGCGCTGAAGTTGATGGCCGATTATCGCATTTCCGGCATTCCGGTGGTGGAGCAACCCTCTGGCAAGCTGGTCGGCATTCTGACCAACCGCGATGTGCGCTTTGCCACCGACCTCAAGCAGCCTGTGGCTGAGTTGATGACCAAAGACAAGCTGATCACAATCGGCATGGGCGTGAACAAGGACGAGAGCAAACGTCTTCTCCACCAGCACCGCATTGAAAAGCTGATCGTCGTGGATGAAGCCTATCGCTGCATTGGTCTTCTCACGGTCAAGGACATCGAAAAGGCTCAACTTCACCCCCATTCCTGTAAAGACGAGCAAGGCCGCCTGCGCGCCGCCGCCGCTATTGGAACAGGCGCAGATTCCATCCAGCGCGTTGAAGCTTTGGTAGAGGCTGGCGTTGACGTGATTGTCGTTGATACCGCGCACGGCCACTCGGCGGGCGTTCTGGCCGTCGTCAAAAGAATTCGCGCCCATACCTCTGGCGTAGATATTGTCGCGGGCAATATCGCGACGGCAGACGCAGCGCAGGCTTTGATCGACGCAGGCGCGGACGGCGTCAAAGTGGGCATCGGCCCTGGCTCTATCTGCACCACGCGCATCGTCGCAGGCGTTGGCGTGCCGCAACTCACCGCCGTGATGAACGCCGTTTCCGTTTGCAGCAAGCAAGGTGTCCCCGTGATCGCCGACGGCGGCATCAAGTTCTCAGGCGAAATCGCCAAGGCCATCGCGGCGGGCGCGGATTGCGTCATGCTCGGCTCCCTGTTTGCCGGAACCGACGAAGTGCCGGGTGACGTGATCCTGTATCAGGGCCGCTCGTACAAAGGCTATCGCGGCATGGGCAGCCTTGGCGCGATGGTGGAAGGCTCAGCAGACCGCTATTTCCAAAAAGCCGACGGCCATAACGCGAACAAGCTTGTTCCAGAAGGCATCGAAGGGCGCGTCCCCTATAAAGGCCCCGTGTCGGGCGTGATCCACCAGCTCATCGGCGGCCTTCGCGCCGCGATGGGCTATACGGGCTGCGGCACGATTGCCGAAATGCAAACCAAGGCCGAGTTCGTGCGGATTACGGGCGCTGGCCTGCGTGAAAGCCACGTCCATGACGTGACCATCACCGCCGAAGCCCCTAATTACAGGGCAGAATAAGTGACTTCGCTTCAACACGTTAAGAAGCTAAGGGCGGTTAATAAATAATCAAAGGTTTCAGTCCATTACATTAGGATCGATGTCCCAACGCAGCGGTCAGTAAAAATATGCATCAACGAAGCCTTAAAAACGCGCTCTTTAACGCCCCTTTGGGATTGGCGATAGCGCTTTTATGGCTTTCTGTCGCCCTGCCTGCCTTTGCGAGCGCAAAAGCGCCCCCGCAGCCTCTGCTTTTCGCCGATCATTTAGCCTATGACGAAACAACCGAAATTCTCACCGCGCAAGGTCATGTCGAAATCAGCATGAACGATAAGGTTCTGCGCGCCGATACGGTGACCTATCACAAAAAGACGGATGTTGTGCAAGCCAACGGGCACGTTGCCGTGACGGAAAACTCTGGCGAGATTCTTTATGCCGACACCATGGAGGTGACGTCAGATATGAAGCAGGGCTTTATTGATAAAATCGGCGTCTTCTTTCCAGACAAATCCCGTCTGGTGGCCAAGGATGCCCAGCGTTACGAAGGCCGCTATCTGATTGCGGAGCGCGGCATTTATTCGGCTTGCGATTTATGTAAGGATGATCCGACAAAGCCACCCCTTTGGCAGTTAAAAGGCCGCCGCATCACGCATGATACGGAGGCCAAAAACGTCATCTATCGCGATGCGACGCTGGAGTTTGATGGCATCCCCGTTTTCTATACGCCTTATTTCTCGCATCCTGATCCGACGGTGCGCCGCAGGCAGGGCTTTTTAACGCCAACAGCAAGCATGGATCTCACGCTGGGAACCGTGGTGCGCACACCTTATTATTTTGATATCGCGCCCAACAGCGATCTTGTCGTCACGCCGCTTTTCAGCACCGTGGATAAATTGCAAATGAAAGGCGATTGGCGCTATCGCTTTGCCAACGGATCGATGAATTGGTCGGGTAGCCTTGCGCGAACCGATTTCATCAGCGATTCCGGCATTGCCAAAGGCAAACAATGGCGCGGCCATTTGTTCGGCACAACGCGCTTTGACCTGACGCCGACATGGCGGACTGGAACGGATATCGCCTATGCGACCGATAAAAGCTATATGCCGCGCTATGCCCTTTCCGACGATGACGTTCTGGTCAACCGCGCCTATGTCGAAAATTTTAAGGGGCGCAATTATGCCTCTGGCACGACGTACTATTTTAAAGATCAACGCCCTGGCAACCAATTGATCGAACCTGTCGTCGCGCCGGAAATATATTACAGCGCCTTTGGCGAGCCCAACCAAACGCTGGGCGGACGGTGGTCTTTCAACAGCGGGCTTCTTGTCACCACACGCCGCACCGATGTTGATCCAGAAATTCAAGGTGCCAACACGCGCCGCCTTTCTCTTGCCGCAGGGTGGGAGCGCCAACAAGCCTCCTCCATAGGGTTTCTGACAACGGTCTCTGGCCTCATTCGCTCTGACAGCTATTGGGCGGATCACGTCCCGATGAACGATAGGGAATTGGGAAGCGGCT